>JAAYHY010000144.1 GCA_012735135.1 Bacillota bacterium
AAGAGACAGGGGTAGAAAGGCCGGTCCAAACCAATAAAACCCCTAGACCGACCAGAAGAAGAGTGATGAGCCGCTCTCCGGCCGAACCCGGTTTTAAGTTAACTTTAAGCATGATTACCCCACCATCCCTGCTCTAAAAGTTCCTGGACAGCACCGACTTTGGCGGCAAACTCCGGCGTACTCATCAGCTTAAGCGCCCGGGGGTACGGAAAGTCAATTTTAACCTCGCCCAAGATCCGTCCGGGTTTCTCCGCCATGACCAGGACCCGGTCAGCCAGAAAAACAGCCTCAAAAATATTATGGGTCACCATTAAACCAGTAAAGGGCGCCTTTTGGCGGATCGCCATGATTTCCAGGTGTAACTGGCTCCTGGTCAAAGCGTCAAGGGCGGCAAAGGGTTCATCCAAGAGTAAGATCGCGGCTTTACCAACCAAAGCCCGGGCCAAAGCCACCCTTTGCCGCATCCCGCCGGATAATTGCTGGGGATATTTATCTTCCACCCCGTCCAGATTAACCAGGCGTAAGGCGGCCCTGGCCTGTTCCACCCATTCCTCCCGGCCGCCATAGCGGTCATTCAGCTCCAAAGGAAGAAGGACATTATCAAGCACCGTCCGCCAGGGGAGAAGGAGGGAGTCTTGGGGGACAAAGCTTAACTGGGACCAGCCTCCAGTTTTCTGATCCCCAAAGACTTTGATCTCCCCCCGGTCGGGGGTTAAAACCCCGGCAACCAGCCGAAGGAGGGTGGATTTTCCGCAACCGCTGGGTCCGACCAAACAGAGAAATTCCTCTTTAGCCACAGTCAAATTGACCCCATCCAGTTCCGGCGCGTCCTCCCGGGAAAAAGCCAATGTGACATCTTTAACTTCGATTATGGTCCCCACGAAGCCACCACCTCTTTGCCCAAAAGAAAAACCCCGAAGGTAGCCTTCAGGGTTAAAGCCAAAGCTTTTCTTTCCTTCTTTCATCCGGACTATACCGTCGGTTCTGGATTTGCACCAGATCAGCTTAAATGGTTTAAGCTCGTGGACTTGGGTTACCCCTTACCACCGGTCGGGAATTGGCCGCACCAGCCGCACCCTGCCCTGAAGGATGTCTTCCTTTTATATTTGATTATATCATTGGCTGTATTTTACCCTTTTCTTTTCCCTTTGTAAAGGGATCTTATTGTAAAGGGATCTTACAAAATTAATTTTTCCACCCAAACCGGCCTTTTTTCTTCCTCGCGCCGTAAATGGATCGATATTTGACCGGACGGGAGTTGGCTCCGGTCCAGAATGAAAAAGGCCGCCGGATAGGTTAACCTCTGGATTACCCCTGCCTGCCATGGTTTTTCTTCCCGGTAGGTGATCACAAGGCGGTCGTTTTTCAAGCGTACCGCAATGGGGGTCAACGCAAACCCGCCACATGGGCGTTCGCCCAGATAGACCCCGATTACTAAATTTTTCCTGAAATCAAGCTTGTAGGATCGAAGCTCGGGCGGGGCTTCCTCCTCGTTGGTATATACTTCACAAGCCGACATCTGAAAACGGTGGAGGTTCTTCGCAATAAAGTCAAACTTCAGCTCCTTTTCCCGCAAAGAAAGCCAGGAACGCCGGAGCCCGGCATCCCCGGTAATCCCCAAGTTGGCGGCGCCTCCTCCTCTCAACCCCCGGAACAGCCACTGCCACCACCGGCGCCACCGATCCCGGCGGCGCAAAAAGACCGGCATTAACTCCACCAGCAATTTCGCCAACAGGTCGGCGTCATGGCGAACTAAACCGTTAGTGTTCAGGAGGGGGGCGGCAATGGGACAGACCCCTAGCGCGGTGATCTTCTCCCGGTCCGGTAAGACCGGTTCGGCCCCTTCTTCGGCATAGGCCGCGCGGGCCTCCGGCGGAACCTCCTGGTTATTGACGATCATATAATCGACCAACTTATCATCGGTATGCTCAAGGAGCGCCCGGAGATGGTCGGCGGCGGTAAACCCGTCGGTTTCCCCCGGTTGCGTCATGACATTACAAATGTATATTTTTGTGGCCGCGGAAGCCTTAACCGCCGCCAAGATCTCCTTCACCAACAAAGGCGGGATCACACTGGTAAAGAGGCTTCCCGGCCCGATAATAATCAAATCGGCTTCGGCGATGGCTTGCAGACTTTCGGGGACCGCTTTCGCCGTCGCCGGTTCCAAGTAAATCCGTTTAATCGGGGCTTTGCTTTGGCCGATGGTCGATTCCCCGCAGACCACCATTCCGTCTTGTAACTCCGCCCGGAGGCTGACATTATCCAAAGTCGCCGCAAAAATCCGGCCTTTGACCGCTAAAACTTTAACTGAGGCTTCGATCGCCTTTTGAAAATCACCCGTAATTCCAGTCATCGCCGTTAAAAACAGATTGCCAAAACTATGGCCGGCCAAGCCGCTGCCACCGTTAAACCTAAACTGCATCAACTGCTCCATCAACGGCTCCAGGTCGGCCATGGCGATGAGGCAATTCCTGATGTCACCAGGCGGGAGAATCCCGAACTCTTTCCGTAACCGCCCCGAACTTCCCCCGTCATCCGCCACGGTGACAATGGCTGTCAAGTGATGGGTAATCTTCTTTAACCCCCGCAGGATCGTACCTAACCCGGTGCCTCCGCCAATTACTACAATCCGGGCTTCTCCTTCGAAGGGACGGAATCCGTTTCGTTCCCGAATAAAGGCCGGCCCGTGTTGTCGGCCGCCCCACCGTTTTCTGCCCCGGATCAGCGCCAGCAAACCGCCAAAGATCAAGCAACCACCGAACCAGAGGTTAAGGTTGGTCTTGGTCAAAAGAATGAGGGTTCCACCGAGGACCAGACCTAATCCTAAAATCAGCTTGGTACGTCGGCGATCTTTGCAGTACGGTCGGAGCACGTTCTCTCCTCCTAACTAATATCTCTATGCTCAACCAGGGCCTTATATCCCTTGGCTTTCAAAAACTGCCGCAACTGATTGGCGATGGTCACCGAACGGTGGCGCCCGCCGGTACAGCCAATCCCGATCACCAGTTGGAGCTTTCCTTCGTTGATATAATGGGGAATCAAAAAGGCGACAAAGTCATAGAGTTTGGAAAGGAATTTCGCGGTCACCGGCCATTTCAGCACATAATCGGCGACTTCCTGGTAATTGCCGTCCAACTCCCGTAGGGAGTCCACATAATAAGGGTTGGGTAAAAAGCGCACGTCAAAGATGAGGTCGGCATCAAGGGGGATCCCGTGGCCAAAACCAAAAGAAACAATGGTGATCACCATCTTCTGCGCTTCGTTCACCTGACTGAACCGTTCGGTGATCTTCTCCCGGAGTTGCCGGACGGTTAAATTACTGGTGTCGATGATCATGGAGGCTTTCCCTTTCAAATGTTCCAGACGGGACTTTTCCGCCTGGATCCCGTCGGCAATCCGCCCTTCCCCGGCCAAGGGGTGGCGGCGGCGGGATTCTTTGAAGCGTCGGATGATCACTTCATCTTCCGCTTCCAGGTAGAGGATCTCGTAGGTATACCCGGCCTCTTCCAACAGGGAAAGGGAAGACAAAAGGCTGTCAAAGAAACCGCCGCCCCTGATGTCAACCACCAGTGCTATTCTATTGATCCGCCCTTCCGATTGTGCACAAAGCT
>JAAYHY010000145.1 GCA_012735135.1 Bacillota bacterium
GGCATAGGTTACTACCACTGACATCATACCCTTGTCGACCCGTTTTATCAATAGGATCTTGTACGTGGAAATCTAATTCTTGCAAAAAACCCATGGTGACATTTTCACGGAATAAAACTAAGGCTTTATACTGACATTTTCATAGACTATTGACACAGTTGTTTTGTAATTTTTCTACCGCTTAAATTTTTTCTCCTTCTGCCTAAGCTGGAAGGAAAGGATCATCAGACTCTCCCCGATGTGAACATGTTCCACACAAACCTCCTCGGGAACCTTAAGGGCCACCGGTGCAAAATTCCAGATTCCCTTCACCCCATACCGGACCAATTGATCGGCAATTTCCTGGGCCGCCGCCGCAGGTGTACAGATGACTCCAATCTCCGCCGGAGCTGTTGCCAAGTAAGCCCCAAGCTCTCTAACATCCTTGACGATCAGGTTATTGACCGTGCTCCCGATCACCTGCGGGTCCTGATCAAAAAGGGCCTCAATAATAAAACCCCGTTTCGTAAAATTTTCATAGTTGGCAATAGCCCGTCCCAAATGACCGGCGCCGACTAAGACCATCCTTGTATGAGTATTGATCCCCAAAATCTTGTTAATCTCGCCCAAGAGGTAACTAACCCGGTAACCATACCCCTGCTGTCCAAAGGTGCCAAAGAGACTAAGGTCCTGTCGGACCTGAGAAGGATTGATCTTCATTTTAGCCGCCAGTTCCCGGGAAGAAATCCGTTCCACTTCTTTGTTGGCCAGTTCCGACAGGAGCCGTTGATAACCGGGTAATCGTTTAACCACGGTTAATGGGATCCCGTTCTGCCGGTTCCTTTGCATCTTCCTCTTTTCTGGAGACAAGCGATACCACCCCTTTCTTGTTCTTTCGCTTTGTGGGTCGCTTTCCCTAACCCGGACGGCCCATTGCCCACTTTTCAGTTTAGTCAAACCTTTAGTTAAGGTCAAGCTTTCTTCCGCTGTAAAAATGAAAACAAGGCAAGAAAAGATCTTGCCTTGTTTTATGGTTGTTTGCCCAACTTAAAGATAGGCTAAGCCATTATGATTGGGGTTGACGACAAAAAGACCTTGACTTCAAAGCCAATTCATGACCGTTCGGCTTTTTACCAACTAGAGTACGGTATTGACGCGGGCGGGTTTATGGCAGAAAGAGCGTTGCATCGAGTTGATCTTGGGAAAGACCTGAACACCGGTGACCACATCGACTTGGGCCCACTCGGAGACTTTCACCAGGATGTGGGCGACCACTTTTTGCCGGAGAATCGCCCGGACCGCCGCATCGACTTCTTTATCGTCACTATGCCGCCGTGGCTTGCGCGGAACCAATTGGAAGTCGGTGTCAATATCCACTAAATGGTTTTGGACTTCAACAAAATCCGAAGGTTTAACCCCTGGAATCTCTACCGTCAACATGTAGGGGATATCTTCCGCGATGTGACGGACAAAATTCTCTGTGTCTACATAAAAGACCTGTTTATGGATGATCCCTTGTTTTACGACTTTATTTTCGAAGACATGATCTTCAAAAGGTCCCAGGCTGGTCTCGATCTTGTCAATCTTGATCGCATTAATCGGGGTTTCGCTTTCCACCACGACCTGAGCGACCTTTTCACCGATGACCCGTAAAACCTTCAACCGTTCCGTCGTCAAAACTAAATCCTGTTTCCGAATAATCAAAGATTCACCCCCCTTTTACGGAAGAGCTGAGGTCAATCTCTTCCTCTACCGCTATCTTATGAAAGAGCCTTCCCCCTTGAACTGTTAAGAAGGTATGATTTATTGTTCACCCGGTCCGCTGTTCCTCCCTGCCTTCCTATGTTACAATAGATATGGAAAAAGATGAACAAGGCTTTTCCGCTACCGCCCGCAAAAAAGATTTCTCCGGTCAACCTTACTTGAGCCAAAAGACCATTTCGCCAGGCGCGGATTCAACCAACCAGTTGACAACGGAAATAACATTGCGCGAAAAGAGGATCAAAAATGCCAAAAAACTATCAACCCGCACTCTTACTCTTATTAACCGCTTTGATTTGGGGCGGATCCTTCATCATTGTCAAAGAATCTTTGACCGTTCTCTCGCCGCTGGCCGTCATCGCTCTCCGCTTTACGCTCGCCTTTTGCTTCCTCTATCTGGTCTACCGGCGGGTAGTAAAACGCCACTGGCGCCGGGCTCTCCGGCCGGGAATCGGGTTGGGGATCATTCTGGCCCTGGCCTTTACCACCCAAACCATCGGCTTGAAACTCACGACCCCTTCCGTCTCCGCGCTCCTCACGGGGATGAATGGGATCTTTGTCGCCTGCATTGAAGCGGTCTTTTACCGGAAAAAACCGGCGCCCCTCTCCCTGCTGGGTTTAATCGCCGCCACTTTCGGGCTGACCTTAATTACTTGGCCCTCCCAACAACTGGAGTTGGACCCGGGGGTTCTGCCCACGTTAGCCTGCGCCCTTTTCTTTGCCTGGCATATTGTCGCCACCAGCCGGGCGGTCACCCGTCATGATCCCCAAACTCTGACCGTAATTCAATTTGCCGTGGTCGCCCTCGCCGCCTGGTGCTTTGCGCCCGCCGCTCTTCCCACCTTCCGCCTGGATTTAAAAACCTGGGGCGCCCTCTTGTACCTGGGGGTCCTTGCCACCGGCCTCGCCTTTCTCTGCCAGTCTTTAGCCCAACGCCGGATATCGCCGGTCCCCACCGCGGTGATCTTAGCCACGGAACCGGCCTTCGCCACCCTTTTTTCCATCCTCTTCGGTTATGAACCCTTTTCATGGAAATTGGCCATCGGCGCCTGTTTCATGGTGGGCGGGATCATCTTAAGCGCGGTGGGAGAATCTTTCCACGGGGAAGTGGGCAAGATAGTTTCATGAGTTTTGCGCGCGAGGATGAAGATGAACCGTCTCCAACCTGTCTGCTTTATTCTTCTGGCCATCGGCCTGCTGCTCTTCTTTCCCATTCCCGGGCAGGGAGCCGCCCCCGGTAAAATTACCATTCTCCTCCTCGACCGGCTCTCCCCCGCTGCACTCTCCACCGACGCTGCTCCTTTTCTAAAGGAAAAAATTGACGAAAGCGCCCGGGCCCTGATGACCACCAATACGGCGGGAACGAGAAGTCCCGGCCATACCCATGCCACTTTGGGAGCCGGTACGCCCGCCCTGAGTGACCAGACGGGGGGTTTGGCTTTAAACTCCGATGAGAAATGGATGGACGTCGAAGCCGGACGCCTCTACCAACAACTAACCGGGGATCCGGTCTTTCCCGCCGGAAAGGTCATTCTTCCCCGCCTCGCCGAAGCCCACCGGTTGAATTATACGTCGGCCCGGACGGCAGTCCCCTGTTTGCTGGGAACGGTCTTGAAAGAAAACCACCTGACCACCGCCGTTTTGGGTAATTCCGATCCTGCCCCTCCTCCCGAAGGCGCCTTGAATGCCCATTGCCGGTTTGCTCCTTGGTTGGCTGCCGACCAACGCGGTCTGGTCGATTATGGTGACGTCGGCGCCCGGACTTTACAGCCGTCGGCGGGAGTTCTCCCTTGGGAAACCGACTACCGCTACCTGGCCGACAAATACGAAGCCTACCGGAGAAAAGCCGACTTTATTGTCCTGGAGTTGGGCGATTTCGCCCGTCTTGATGCTTTAAGCCCTTATCTCTTCGACCGGCAGATCCGGGAAGAAAGGACCCGTTTATTAGGCCGGTTGGATCAATTTCTCAAAACCCTCTGGTCTTTGGTGGATTGGGAAAAGGATCTCCTTATCCTATTGACGCCCACCCCTTCCCTGACCAACCTAAAGGCCGGCGCCTATCTAACACCTTGCCTCATTTGGGGGAAGCCCTTTCCACCCGGACTTCTTTCTTCCCCGACCACCCGCCGTCCCGGCCTCGTCGCCAATGTGGACTTGGCCCCGACCATTCTTCACTTTTTTAACCTGGAAACCCCGGCCCACACCTCCGGCCGGCTGCTCACCTCCTTGCCCGGAGGCGACTTCTCGGCCTTGCTCCGAATGGAAAAAAGGATCAATGCCATCAGCCTCTTCCGGCGGAAAGCAGTTCCCGTCTTTGTGACCGGCGCCGCCTTTCTCCTTCCCCTCCTGCTGCTGGGCGCCGGTATGCTGCCGAAACTGCCAGTCCCGTCCGGATCCCGGACTTTCTACCGGACTTGCCTGGTTATTTCCGCGTTATTCTTATCCGGTTTACCCTTGGCCTTCCACTTGGCCTCCCAGCTCCCCCTCTTTTCGCTTTGGGCGTTTAGCTGTGCCGCTCTGGGTTTTACCATTCCCCTCTCTCTTCCGGGCTGGAGATGGAAGAAGCGGCCGATGTTTCCCGCTTGGTCTTTAATGTTGCCCTTGATCCTTTTTGTGCTCTTGATCCCCCTGGACCTTTTCGCCGGCGCTCCACTGGTCAAAACCTCAGTCCTTGGGTACGATCCGATGCTGGGCGCCCGATACTACGGAATCGGTAATGAACTTGCCGGTTTATTCCTCGGCAGTTCCCTGGGGGTCTTGTTCTGGCTTGAACAACAAAGAAAAAAATGTCCCGTCCGGCCCTGGGTGATCGGACTGTATTTGGTATCCGTGGTGATCTTGACCCTCCCCGGGTTGGGGGCTAATTTTGGGGCAGGCCTGACCGCCCTGACGCTGGCGTTGATCCTTTCTCCCCAGCCAAGACGGTCCACCCAATGGCGCCGGCGGCTCCCTCTCTATTTTTTGGTCCTGATCCTCTTCGTGGCGGTGCTTTTTGCCGGCGACTACTTACTTGGCCGCCCGGAAGGCCAGTCCCATTTCGGCCTGTTGCTTAAAGATTACCGGACACGGGGTCTGCCCGCCGTTGGCGAAATTGTCCGCCGTAAACTCCAGGTAAACCTCCGCCTTTTTTCCACCCGTTGGGCTTGGCTTCTCTTCTCCGCCCTTCTAACTTTCATGGCTTCAATCTTCAGTAGCCATCGCCCATCCCGTCTGCTTCTCTACGCTGCCCTGGGCGGCGGTTTAACGGGGTTGCTCTTTAATGATTCGGGTTTTGTCTTTGCCGCTTTATTCTTTTACCCGCTGGCCACCACCGGCCTCCTCGCGATACTGGTCCAAAGGGAGAATTAAAAAACGGAGGCAAAATGCCTCCGCGTTCTCTCCTTACTGCTGCTGTTGGGGTTGGGTGGTGAAACCTGGAATCGAGCTTAAGACGGATGGACCACCTGGCCCCACGCTAAGGTTCTGCGCCGGCTGAGACGTATTGACCGTCTGCCGGAAGGCCGACGTTGCCTGGAAAGCAGCCTGATCCGCCAACGACCGCTGGGCGGCCTCGATCATTCTTTTCACCATATGACCGCCAACGGCTCCACAATCACGGGCAGTCATATACCCCCAATAGTCCCCTTGAATCGGCTGGGTATTGATGTTTAACTCATTGGCCACTTCGTACTTGAATTTCTCCATCGCCTGGGCAGCTTCTTTGACCATTAAAGTATTGCTTCTTTGTCCAGAACCCATATGTAGCACCTCCCTTCGATCTTTATCTTTCCCAAGCTTAAGGAGCTAAAACTAGTCTTCCATTGGGGGTTTTGGTGATTATAAACATGTGGTTTTCCGGTCCGCCTTTTCCTCCCTTTTTCCCGGTTCTTTATTGCGCCAGACCAAACGGAAACGGCTTAAAAAGCGTAGAATAAAGCCGGCGGCCAGTAAAAGGCCGGTAATGACCAGAAGTTGGGTCAAAGCCAGCGACCACCGCTGAAAGAGCCCGCCGGTCATCCTCCGAACGGCGGGAACGGTTCCGCCCGCGATTCGCACTGTCCCCAGTAAAAGATAGGTATAGGCGCCGGCAATTACTGCATGAAGGAGGCGGGCAATGATAAAGGGGCGAACCCGCAAGTCGGTGCCATGGATCACACTCATCACCTGTCCCAAAACAGATAAACCGCTCCACGCGATCACCGCCGAAGCGATGATGAGCCGGTCCCCCAAGGCGGCCGTTGCGGTCTTCGCCGCTTCCATCGTCCCTATATCGATCTCAAAGAACCCTTTTACCACCGCCGTTCCCAACGCCGGGTCAAGGCCAACAATTTTGAGCACCCCTTCAATCCCCGGGAGCAGATAACGGAGGATCCGTAGTTCCTCCAATACTTGGCATAAAACCGCAAACAGAACGATAAACCCGCCAATCATCAGAAGGGTAGAGATGGAATCCTTGACCGCATCAGCCATCAACTGGCCAAAGGGTCGGTTATCCTCCTGGCGGGCTTTAAGCATCTCCTGTAATGCCCGCTGGATTATATTACCTTCCTTCCGCGTTTCCACCGTCGACAATCGTTCTTCCCGGCCGTAAAAGCGGAAGATGAAACCAACGGAAAAAGCCGCCAGATAATGGGCGATCGCGATGGTTACCCCCAATTCCGGATCGCCAAACATCCCGACGGCCACCGCGCCGAACATAAAAAGGGGATCGGCCGTATTGGTAAAGGCCAATAAACGTTCTCCTTCGGTTTTGGAGCACAGCTTTAAACGGCGGAACTTAGCGGTAATAACGGCATCCATCGGATAACCGGCGGCCAGCCCCATGGATAAAGCAAAGGCGCCGACCCCCGGCACGTTAAAGACCGGTCGCATCAACGGTTCCAAAAAGACGCCGATAAAATGGACGACCCCGAGCCCAAGCAGGACTTCAGAGAGGATGAAAAAAGGCAACAGGGATGGGAGGACCACCTCTCCAAAGATGGCTAACCCCTCTTTAGCCGCTGTTAGCCCTTCTTTCGGATAAATCGCCAATGATAAGGTGAGCAGTGCGAAACAGAAAGCGGTAAAATAGAGCAGACCTTTCCGTTCCACCCTTTCGATCCGGCCCATCATGATCCACTCCTCTCCTTTCAGCCGCCCCAACCCAATTCCTTTTGGGCACTTAAATTTTACTGCCGATCACGATGAAAAGCACCCCTAAGGCAATTAGAACAACCTTAAAGGGAGAGACTTTCACAGCCACCGAGATCAAGCCTAACCCGCTGACCAGTAAAAAAATGATCGGGCCCACTAAACCAAGGATCGCATTGAGCTGGAGCGCAGCTTCGACCTTTTTTAAGCGTAAAAATAAAAAAGCTGTGCCGATCTCCAAACAACCGGAAATAATCCGCAGCACCGACATCCCCAACAGATTACGGCTTTCGATGCCAGACACCTCACTTCGGATGTAGACCCAACAATTTCAGAAGGATCGCCGTAAAACCGGCGGCGGCTAATGGTCCCACCGGCGCCCCTTTAAAAAAGGAGACCCCCAAGACGATCCCAATGACCAACCCAACCAACACTTCGGGGCGAAGACGCAAAAGGCCCAGCCCCTGCCCGCAAAGATAGGCGGCGATCATCCCGCCGGCCAAAGCAACCAAACCGGCGGGTGTCACCAAGGCTTTAAACAATTCTTTACCGCCAACCTTGGCGTTGGTTAACGGAACCATCACCGCCATCAGCAAAAAGAGCAATCCCCACTGTAGAGCATGTCTTTCCACGACTTTTAAAAGCATTGGACTATTCAACAGTTTCATGACGAGTAAGGTTCCGGCGCTTGCCGCCACCAGACTGTTGCCAAAGATCAGTCCCAACGCTAAAAAAAGAAAGAGGAGCAGGTTTGCCTTGAACAAAATTTTCACCCCGCCCCCCATGTTTATGTCGCCACCAGACTAATTATGACTCCCCGCCCGGGACCAAAGACTTACTAGCCTTTTAAATCACTTCCTGGCATTTTTCGCTACTCTCGAGCCGTTCAATCTTGGCGCCGACTCCGCGCAGTTTCTCAAGCATTTTTTCATAACCCCGGTCAATCACTTCCGCCCCCGAGACCAAGGTCACTCCTTCCGCGGTCAACCCGGCGATAACCAAGGCCGCACCGGCCCGAAGATCCGTGGTTTCGACCGGGGCCCCGCTAAGGGAAGCTACCCCTTTGATGATGGCGCGGTCCCGGTCGACACGGACATCGGCGCCCATCCGCGTCAATTCGTCCAAATAACGGAAGCGGTTATCGAAGATGGTCTCCCGGATGATACTGGTCCCCTCGGCAATGGACATCAGCACCCCAAAGGGTTGTTGCAAGTCGGTGGGGAAACCGGGATAGGGCGCAGTTTCCAGATCGGTGCTGGACAAAGGGGCTCCCCCCACGACCCGGATGGTGGTATCCCCTTCTTCCACTCCTACACCGGTCTCCCGCAGTTTCATAATCGGTGTCCGGAGGTGATCGGGCATAACATTCTCCAAGATGATCTCGCCCCGGGTCGCGGCCGCCGCGATCATATAAGTGCCGGCCTCAATCCGGTCGGGAATAATCGCATGTTCCGTCCCTTGCAACCGGTTAACTCCTTGAACCCGGATGACCTCCGTGCCGGCCCCCCGAATCCGGGCCCCCATGGAATTAAGGAGCACCGCCAGATCCACAATTTCCGGCTCCTTCGCCGCGTTCTCCAGGGTAAAGACCCCCGGGGTCAAACTGGCCAGATACATCAGGTTAATCGTCGTGCCGACACTGCTCCGGTTGATAAAAAACCGCTCCTCCACCGGCGGGCCCATTTTCGCCTTCATCAAACCGTGTTCAATACTGACCTCCGCCCCCAAGGCCTGGAAACCTTTGATATGAAAGTCCACCGGACGGGGGCCGAGAAAACATCCCCCCGGCAGTGGAATCTCGGCTTCTTTTAACCGGGCGAGCATTAACCCGGCCACATAAAAAGATCCCCTCAATTTTCGTGCCAGTTCATAGGGGATCGCTGTCTTCCGCAACCCGGAACCATTAATCAACACCTTTCCGGGGGCTTGCTCTTCAACTTTGACTCCGACCTCCCGCAGGATCTCCGCCAGGACAACCGCATCCAAATCTTGAGGGAAATTGGTGAGGAGCACATCTTCCTCCCCCAACGCGGCGCCAACCATCAAAGCTAAACTACTGTTTTTAGAACCGCTAACCCGAATGGAGCCTCTTAACCGATTACCGCCATCGATGCGAAAAAAAGACATTTAAACCCCCTCGCTTTCCAGATAATACCGGACAAGTTCCTCAAGAATCTGATCGCGGTCTAACTTCCTAATCAAAACACGGGCGTTTTTATGACTGGTGATATAAGCTGGATCTCCGGAGAGCAGATAGCCGACGATCTGATCGAGGGGGTCATACCCCTTTTCCGTTAAAGCGCCACAGACCTCTTTTAGGACTTTTCTGACCTCCAACCGGTCTTCGTCCTTCGCCGCAAAACGGATGGTTTGGTCATTCACTGGCTTTACCTCCTTAACACCGGGGGGAAAGCATAAACGGATCCCGGTGGCATCATTTCGGTTCGCAAATATTATTTGCTTTTTTCCAAAAGAAACCCGTCTAGGAAGCAAGTTCGTCTTTCTTCAAAAACAGGTTGAGTTCGACTTTCCCGGAGAAAATGGAGATTGGCACCGTTAAGGTCGTCGTGATGTGTTTGAGAAATTCAGGCACCTTTCCGTCCATCAGGAGCAGCGGGGGCGTAATATTGCAGCGGTACCCCACCTCCGACAAGTTGGTGCTGGCTGTGCCGACGATGATATTCTTCAATTCGCAGAGCGCGCTCTTGCCCATCTCATCGATGGTGGGTTCCTCCACACCCAACATCCGGCCGATGATTTTACGGCCGGTCTCCCGATCCATGCCGCAAATAACTTGACCCTGCAAATCTCCCAGGACACCCACTAAAACCGCTATTTCATACTTGTGCAATGGATCCTCGGTAAAAAAGGGCTTCCCCGTCTGAACATCCGGATCGAGCATGGTTGCCATCACAGTGTGCACGGCGCGGACAAAAGAATCAATATGTTGGAAAGTCATTGTTTCTCCCCCTTATTCTGTGGTCATTTTCCCGTTACCAACTGCTTCAAATCGGCAATCACCTGAGCAGGATCTTCCCTGTTCTCAAAGAGATAGGTTCCAACAACGAGAAAATCGGCGCCGGCCGCGATTACCTCCGGAGCGGTCTCCCGGTTAATGCCGCCATCGACCCCGATCCGGCATTCCAGGCCGGCGGTGGCGATCTTTTGCCGGAGGTCCCGGATCTTCGCCAAGACCCCCGGGATCAGCTTTTGTCCGCCGAAGCCCGGATTGACCGTCATTAATAGCACAATGCTTAGTTCCGGCAGGACCAGGTCGATGGTATTCAGGGGCGTCGCCGGGTTTAAAGCCACCCCGGCTTCCTGGCCGGAAGCTTTGATCATCTGCACCAGGCGGTGGAGATGGACCGTGGATTCGGGATGGACAAGCACCCGGGCGGTGCCGGCTTCGCGAAAAAGTTCAATATAAAACTCGGGATTCGTCACCATCAGATGGGCTTCAAAGGGCAGGCGGGAATGGCCTCTTAGCGCTTTCGCCACTGCCGGACCAAAGGAAAGGTTAGGGACAAAATGTCCGTCCATAATATCTAAATGGAGCCAATCGGCGGTGGCCACTTTCTCCACGGCAGAACGGAGATCGGCAAAATCCGCATTTAAAATCGAAGGGGCGACTTGAATTCCGGCGATCGTAATCAACTCCTTTGCTTCTGCCAATGATGC
Source organism: Bacillota bacterium (assembly GCA_012735135.1). Taxonomy (GTDB): domain Bacteria; phylum Bacillota; class UBA4882; order UBA10575; family UBA10575; genus Capillibacterium. The sequence goes on from JAAYHY010000145.1 coordinate 10,528, forward strand.
CCTGTTCTTCGGTATTTCTGTTCTTCCCGGCTTTTTAATTCCGCAAGAAAAGTCAGATAATGTTCATACCGCCAGGGATAGATCGCGCCGGCCAGCATCGCCGCTTTCACGCCGCAATCCGGTTCCTGCTCATGCCTGCACCCTTGAAACCGGCACTCCTCCGCCGGCGCGGCAAATTCGGGAAAACAGGCCGCCAGATCCGGCGGGGCAAGAAAATCTAAATCCAACTGGGTAAAACCGGGGGTGTCAAAGATGTAACCCTCTCCTTCCGGTAGCGGTAGTAGCCTGACTTCACGGGTGGTATGCCGCCCACGGCCGATCTTGGCGCTGACCGCCCCCGTCTGTTGATTCAGACCCGGAATGATCGTGTTCAGCAAAGCCGATTTCCCAACGCCCGAGGGACCGGCAAGGGTAGTGGTCTCTCCTTGCAAGGCGGTAAGAAAATCCTTGATCCCCTGGCCGTTTTTGGTGCTGGTGCAAAGGGTGGTATACCCAATTTTTCGGTAAGGTTCGGCATTTTCTTCAGCAGTCTTTTCCGGAACCAAATCGGTTTTATTCAAAAGAATCAGGGTGGGAAGACGGTAAGCCTCCAACATCACCAGGAAACGGTCAATTAATAAATAGTTGAAATCAGGGTTTTTATGCGCAAATACCAACGCCACCTGGGTCACATTGGCTACTAAAGGCCGTTTAAGCAAATTATGCCGGGGACGCACCCCTTCAATCACCCCTTGGCCGGGGGCGATTAGTTCATAATCAACCTGGTCACCCACGACGATCCCGTCGGTCCGGCGCAGTTTACCCCGGGGCACCGCCGAAAGGGTTGTTCCGTCTTCCGTTTTAATATAATAAAATCCACCAATGATGCGTGTGACCCGCCCGACCGGCAATCAATCTCCTCCCGCTATTTTCAGCTTGTTAAGGCCAGCTATTCATCCTCTTCCAGGGTGAAGAGGTCCTCGGAAGTTACCCCCTGGTAAGCCTCGTCTTCCGTCGGCGCCGGTTCCGAATTAACGCCCGCCGGACCGGAGCTCACCACGAAACTCATCTCCGTATTCAAGGGAACCACCTCACCGGGAAGGGGCCACTGGTCTAAAATATTCCCTTTCAGGTATGGACTGGTCTGGTACACCACCGAGTTGTTAAAGACCAACCCTAGACTAGCCAGTTCCGATTGGACTTTGGGCAACTGGGCGCCAATAAAATTGGGTACTTCAACGTATTCAGGGCCAAGGCTGCGGTAGATATCAACCGCCGCCCCTTTCTGGATTTTAGTGTTGGGCGCCGGTTTCTGCCGGACAATCCGGTCTTTCGGAACATTCTTATTACTCTCCGCGTAAACATCTCCCCGTTTCAACCCGGCCTGGTCCAACAAGATTTCGGCTTCAATCAAAGTTTTTCCGGTTAAATCAGGGACTACCACCATCTCAATCCCCGAACTTAACACCACATTAACTTCGCGACCCCACCGGACCACCATCCCGGCTTTCGGCACCTGGGAAAGGATCCCATTGGGTTGGACCCGATCATTGGCTTCCCGCTTCACCACGTTCAGCTTTAGCCCCTTCTCCGCCGCCAATTTCTCCGCTTCGCTAAACTCAAAACCGACAAAATCAGGAACGGTCACCTCCGGGCGGGCCGGAATCAGATATAAATACCCCACTCCGGCCAAGCCCAACGCCAGGCCAAGCGAGACAAAGACGACTATCAAGTTAAGAACACGCCTCTTAAAACCCTTCTTTTCCGGAACCGGGCTCGTCGCCGAAGCCGCTTCCTGTTCCAGCGGCAATTCCAGAACTTGCGTGGGGTAATCTTCGAACTCATTTTGGGCCGGCTTTATCCCTAAAATTTCCTGAAGATCCTTACTTAAAACCAACGCCGACGGGTAACGCTCATTCAAATCCTTGGCCAGAGCCCGCTTTAGTAAATCCACCACCCGTTTGGGATAGGTGGCCCCAAGACGGCCGAGTAAGGGCGGCTCCTCCTGTAAATGTTTGA
>JAAYHY010000146.1 GCA_012735135.1 Bacillota bacterium
CCGCCACTTCGGCATTGCAAAAAATATTATACCCGAAAATCCTCAACTTGTAAAGAGGGGTAAATGAACCTCCGAATGTATAATTTCTGTATATTTTTGGGGAATTAACCGTAAAATAAATCCGGTTCCAGGTTATTCAGGTGAGAACAAGCCGAATCAGGCGGCAGCTGGAGTAATTAAATGCTATTTTTCTCTAGTTAGTCTTTATTCCTGAAAAACAGTAAAAATTGGGCACTTAAGCTTCTTGCATTTTCCAAGTTTGGTTAATACAATTAAACCTAGATTAGCACTCACCTTTAATGAGTGCTAATAACAAACTTCGAGGAGGGAGAAAATGAATATCAAACCATTAGGCGAAAGAATCGTCATCAAAGTTTTGGAGAGTGAGGAAAAGACCAAAAGCGGCATTGTCCTCCCCGACACCGCGAAAGAAAAACCCCAGATGGGTGAAGTATTAGCGGTCGGCTCCGGTAAAGTTCTGGAGAACGGCCAAAAACTCCCCATGGAAGTGAAAGTTGGCGACAAAGTCCTGTTTGCCAAGTATGCCGGGACGGAAGTCAAGTTGGATGGCGAGGAATACATGGTATTGAAAGAAAGCGACGTTCTCGCGATCCTCGGGTAAAAAGCGGAAGCAAGATTTTTACCAATTACTTAAAAATCTAACGAAGAGGGTGAAAAAATGGCAGGTAAACAAATTATTTATACCGAAGAAGCACGGCATGCCTTAGAGCGCGGTGTTAATAAACTGGCAGACGCCGTTAAGATTACCCTAGGCCCCAAAGGCCGGAATGTCGTTTTGGAGAGAAAATATGGCTCCCCAACCATCACCAATGACGGAGTGACCATTGCCAAAGAAATCGAGTTGGAAGATCCCTTTGAGAATATGGGGGCCCAACTCGCGAAAGAAGTGGCGACCAAAACCAATGATATCGCCGGTGACGGAACGACCACCGCTACCATACTGGCACAAGCGATGGTCCGCGAGGGCCTGAAGAATGTGGCCGCAGGCGCTAACCCCATGATCTTGAAGCGGGGAATCGAAAAAGCCGTCCAGGTCGTGGTCGATGAGATTAAGAAGGTTAGCAAACCGGTGGATAAGAAAGAAGCCATTACCCAGGTGGCCTCGGTTTCGGCTTCTGACGAAGAGATCGGCAAATTAATTGCCGAAGCCATGGAGAAAGTCGGGAAAGACGGTGTCATTACCGTTGAGGAATCCAAGACCATGGAGACCAAACTGGAAGTGGTCGAAGGAATGCTCTTTGACCGGGGTTATATCTCCTCCTACATGGTCACCGATTCCGAACGGATGGAAGCGGTCTTGGATGAGCCCTATATCCTTTTGACTGACAAGAAAATTACCTTGGTGAAAGACCTCCTCCCCATCCTGGAGAAGGTTGTCCAAAGAGGGAAACCCCTCCTCATCATCGCCGAGGATATCGAAGGGGAAGCCCTGGCTACTTTAATCGTGAATAAGTTACGCGGTACCTTGAATGTGGTCGCCGTGAAAGCGCCCGGTTTTGGTGATCGCCGGAAAGCGATGCTCAGCGATATCGCCATTGTCACCGGTGGTCAAGTTATCTCCGAGGATGTCGGTATGACCCTCGAGAATGCGACCCTTGAGATGTTGGGCCAAGCCCGTCAGGTTAAAGTATCGAAAGAAGAGACCACCATTGTCGATGGTAAAGGTTCCAGCCAAGATATTAAGAACCGGATCAGCCAGATCAAACTGGAGATCGAAGAGACCACTTCCGATTACGACCGGGAGAAACTCCAAGAAAGACTGGCTAAACTCTCCGGTGGCGTTGCGGTCATCCAGGTTGGCGCCGCGACCGAAACCGAAATGAAAGAGAAGAAACACCGGATCGAGGATGCGCTGTCGGCAACCCGCGCTGCGGTGGAGGAAGGAATTGTTCCGGGCGGCGGTGTTACCCTCTTACAGATCTCCCCTGTGCTGGAGGAGTTGCAGAAAAAAGAGAGCGGCGATATTGCCACCGGTATTGCCATTGTCCGCCGGGCTTTAGCCGAGCCGCTTAAGCAGATCGCCAACAATGCCGGAGCGGAAGGTTCCGTCATCGCCGAAAAAGTGTTGAGTTTCCAGAAGGGTCAAGGTTACAACGCCATGACCGGCGAGTATGTCGATATGATGGCCGCCGGAATTGTTGACCCGGCCAAGGTCACCAGAAGCGCGTTGCAAAACGCCGCCAGTATCGCCGCGATGCTCCTGACCACCGAGTGTTTGGTTGCGGACATTCCGGAGAAGGAGAAACCGATGCCAAACCCGGGGATGGGCGGTATGGATTATTAAAAGCGAAAGAAGGGGCTTTCAGCCCCTTCTTTTTTTGTTTCTTCTTTCGCCTTCCGATCTTCGTCATCGCCCCTACCGGCGGTCGCTCCTGATGTGTTATAATCAATTTCAGAAACAGTGAAAGTAGAGGGAGTGGTTCAATGCCGGAACGGACTTATTATGTCAAACGCGCGCTGGAACTGGGCGCAGATCATGCCGTCCTCTTTGAATTGAAAGATATCGTCTTCGATTCCCGGACCATCCTTAAGTGTATGTTTGGCTGTGCCGACTGGGGAAAAGGTCCTACTTGCCCTTCCCGGCCGGGATCCTTGAAACCCTGGGAGTACCGGAAAGTCTTGGAGGAATATACCTGGGGTATTATCATCCATTCGACCAATAAAAAGACCGCGCAAGAAGTCTCCTTTGCGCTTGAACGCGAAGCTTTCCTCGATGGTTATTACTTTGCCTTCTCCCTCAGTGATTGCGCCCTCTGCGCCGAGTGCGCCGGAGGGAAAGGAAATCCTTGTGTCCAGCCCAAAAAGGCGCGTCCCGCCTTTCACAGTGTGGGTATTGATGTTTTCCACACCGTCCGGCGTTTTGGTTTGCCGCTTCAAACTTTAAGCGACCAAAATCAAACGCAAAACTGGTATTCGGCTGTATTCATCGAGTAAGACCCAGACTAGTTAAAATTCTTCCGCTTCCGTCCCGGCCGGTCCCAGTTCCGGCCGGGGACGAACCGGTTCATCCAGGAGAAAATGCCCCCCCAGCGTCGCACTCTTGACCCCGTCCACCAAGATGGTAACCGCCTCTAAATCAAGATTGGCGGCTAATGTATTCACCAGGCTGTAGATCGCCAAGAACTCGGAAGCTCCGCCCCCGTTAATAAAGGCGCCCAGTTCCGAACGGACATCAATTACCGCATGCTCGCCTTCCAAACGGAGGTTTTTCACCCAATCTCCCCCTGGCAGGCATGGCAAGAGGGCACTTCCTTCCCCCGGCCCCCGTGCCAATTCTTCCAGGATCACCCGGGCTTTTTTTAGCTTATTCCCTCCGTCCCCATCCGGCAAGGGCCTCATTTCCGGTGTTAACTTTAGATCCTCATTGTTTGGGGTGGCAAAATACAAACAAGCCATCCCCGGTTCAAGGGCCGGAAAGGTTAGTTCGGGATAAACTTTTGCGCTCAACCCCGCACCGGCCGGTTTAACCGCCACCGCCGCCCTCCCCTGGGCCTGTTCCGTCAAATACGCCGCAGTCCCATAGAAGATCGCCTCCGCCAGTTTCTCCCGGTATTCCGGATCAGCCAAAAGCTCCTCTTCACGGGGGTTAGAGATAAAGCCCACCTCCACGGTGACCGAAGGCATCGTCGTCGCCTTCAAGATCAGGTAATCGACACTTTTGGCTTTCCGCCGGTTGGGGCCTAGCCGGGTAACGAGACTCTCTTGAATGGCCTCCGCCAAGGCCTTGCTTCCGGGGGTTTTACTGTCATAAAAACACTGGGCTCCCGACCAAATCGACTGCGGAAAACTGTTCACATGGATACTTAAGAGGAGATCCGCTTTGCTTTCATTCGCCATCCGCACCCGGTAGAGCAAATCCCGGCGTTTCTTGGTTAACGCTCCGGCTTCCGGCATCTGACTGTAATCGATATCCCTTTCCCTGGTCATGATCACATAAACACCAACGCGGGAGAAATACCGTTTCAACCTTTTGGCCAGATCCAAAGTGATTGTTTTCTCCTCCAGGCCACTACGGCCAACTGCTCCGGGGTCGGTCCCCCCATGACCGGCATCGATGATGATTGTTTTTCCTGAGATCGCCGATGGTAACAACAACGGCGCCTCAACCGGTTGTCCCCGGCGTGTCCATCCGTAGAAAAAACCTAAAAAGATTAGTAAAATGATGGCAAGTAAATACTCGCGGCGCCATACAATATTTAACCAGACGAACTTTTTTTTGGTAATCATAACACCTCCCCCGGCTTTCCTCTCTACAGATTATGAAAGAAGAAGCCGGTTTAGAAGGGAGAAAACAGCCGGGAAGCCGGTCCTGATAATCTCGGTTTGATCTAAGTCCTTAATCCGTTTATAATATTTATAATAATCGTAAAATAGATTGGTGTTTGAGAAGAAAATTACTGGAGGGTTTTTAATGGATCAGATCTCCATTAAACCTGTGATTACCCGTAGGGATATGCGAGAGTTTCTCTGGTTACCGTGGAACATTTATAAAAATGATCCTAACTGGGTTCCCCCAGTGGTCGAAGAGGTTAAAAAGAAGTTGAATCCCCGGTTCAACCCTTTACTCACCAGAGGCCCTTACCGTCTCCTCCTGGCTTGTGATGCGGTCGGGCGCCCCCTCAGCCGGGTGATGGTCGGCGTAGATACCATCGAAAACGAAGGGAAGGAGGAAAAGGAAGGTTATCTCGCCCTGTTTGAGGCTTGTAACGAAACGGCGGGAACGCTCATCCTAACCCATGCTTGTGACTGGCTTTCCTCCCTCAACCAAGGGGTAAGACAGGTTAGAGGTCCGCTCTCCCCCACCAAGGGCGACAATCTCCGGGGCCTTTTAATCTGGGGTTTCGACTCGCCGCCGGTTCTGATGAACGCGTATAACCCACCGGAGTACGCCGGCTACTTTGAAAAGGCCGGGTTTACGAAAGATATCGATCTTTATGCTTACTACTACGATCTGAAAAAGATCGATGAGCGCAAAGCGGCGCGCGTTGTCAGTTACGCCCAGCAAAAGTACGGTTTTCAGTTGAATACGCTTAATCTTGATAACCTCGAGGCTGAGCTGGAAGACATCAAATACATCCTGGACCACGCCCTTCCGGAGGACTGGAGTAACCTCACTCCGCCAAACCTGGAGGATCTAAAGGCTTTCACCTTTCAACTGAAAGATTTAATCATCCCGGAATTAATCCCCATCGCCCGTAGCCGCAAAGGGGAACCCATTGGCTTTGCCGCTTCCATTCCCGACTATAACCGGGTCTTATCAAAGATGAGCGGCCGCCTCTTCCCCATCGGTTGGGCTAAGTTTTTCTTGAATCGACACCGGATCTCCGGAGCCCGCGTTTTTCTCCTCTTTGTCATCCCCGAATTCCGGAAAAAGGGCGTCTCCGGCACCATCTTCTATCATTTATTGCTTAAAGCTAAGGAACTGGGTTTCACGTACGGTGAAGGATCCACCATCGCCGAATTCAACACCCCGATGCGCCGGAACGCGGAAAGAGCGGGCGGCTACCACTACAAAACTTACCGGGTTTACAAAAAAAGTCTGTAATTACCGTATTCACGTTGCCGGTTTTTCCCGGCTTTTTTTATGGGGAGATTTAACTAACGGCGAAAAGCTGGGGGATAATAGAAGGGAAAGCATCAACAGGAGGTTTGCCATGCGCACGCTCTGGAAAGGGGCTATCAGTTTCGGGCTGGTCAATATCCCGGTCAAGATGTACACCGCCACCGAAAGGAAAGATCTCCATTTTCATCAACTCCACGCCACCTGTAAAACCCCCATCCAGTACCGGAAATTCTGCCCCACTTGTCAAGTGGAGGTCAACCCGGAGGAACTGGTCCGGGGTTATGAATATGAAAAAGGAAAGTATGTGATCCTCCGGGATGAGGATTTTCAACTTTTACCGGGGGAAAACACCAAAACCATCGATATCCTCGACTTTGTCGATCTGGCCGAGATCGACCCGGTCTATTTTGACCGCAGTTATTACTTGGGACCCAATCCCGGTGGGGAAAAGGCCTATGCCCTTCTGAAGCAGGCCATGGCGGAAACCGGAAAGATCGCCATCGCCCGGGTCATGATCCGGACCAAAACGGTCCTCGCCTGTATCCGGGGGTGGGATCAGTTACTCGTTATGGAGACGATGTTCTTTCCCGATGAAATCCGCGCTCCGGAGCTGATCACCGCCGAGTTTAAAGAGGTAAAGCTTCATCCCAATGAAATTAGTATGGCCACCAGTCTGATCGGAAATCTCTCCGCCCCCTTTGATCCGGAAAAATACACCAATGAGTACCGGTCCAAGCTAATGGAGATGATTCAGGCGAAGATTGCCGGCGAAGAAGTCGCCGTACCGGACGCCCCCGAGACCGGGAAAGTCGTGGATTTAATGGAAGCCCTCCGGGCCAGTTTACAAGCGACGGCCGGACCAAAGGAAGAGGAGACCACGAAAAAACGGAGGAAAAAGAAGACCGGATAAACGATGGCCTTACCTATACAGATTGCGCCGATGCTCGCTGTCAGTGCCACCCCTTTTGACTCCCCCGCTTATTATTTTGAAATCAAGTGGGACGGTCTGCGTTGTCTTGCTTTTCTCGAAGAAGCCACCCGTCTGCAAAGCCGGAACGGCCGGACGATCACCTTTCAATATCTGGAACTTGCCGACTTACACCGCCAGGTAAAGGCCGCCGGAGTGGTCCTGGATGGTGAGATCATCGCCCTCAGTGACGGAAAACCCAGTTTCTCCCGTTTACAAAACCGGATGCACGCCACCTCTGCCGCCGGAATCCAGGCGGGCGCCCGTCACCATCCGGTCATCTACGTTGTTTTCGATCTCCTTTACTATAAAGGGCAATCCCTCATGGCCCGTCCCCTGGAGGCCAGACAAGAGTTGCTCCATCGGGTAGTCACCCCCGGTCCCCATCTCATCATCAGTGAAGCGATTCCTGAAGCCGGACAAGCCTTATTCAACCGGGTCGCCGCCTTGGGGCTGGAAGGAATCGTCGGGAAAGCCAAAAATAGTCCCTACCTCCCCGGAAAACGGAGCCCCCACTGGAAAAAAGCCCGGGTCACCAAAAACGCCGATTTTATCATTTGCGGATACACCACCAACCCCCAAGGCCGCGCCGACCTCTCCGCTCTGGTCCTCGGACTGTACGCCGGGGAAAAGCTGGTCTCTTACGGGCTGGTCGGCACCGGACTGGGCCAAAAGGAGATCGATCATCTTCTCCACCTCTTCACTCCCTTCCGGCGGGCAAAACCGCCGCTGGCGGACCCGCCGGCCTTGCCAACGGTCCACTGGTTGGAGCCCTGTTTCGTTTGTGAAGTGGAATATTTAGCCGTCACCCCCGACCGCCATCTCCGGCATCCCCTCTATAAAGGGCTGCGGGACCGTCCGCCGGCGGAGTGCCGGGTGGAGAACCTGCGCTAGCCACTCCTATTCCATGATGATCGATTTTTAACCGGGAAAACATTGACAAAGGGAAAAGGGCATGTTATGCTGATTTTAGTATTCCTAGTAAATAACTAGGGATTAAGAAATGCCCATAATGACGCGCTTTTCCGTTAATCCGAAGCTAATTCAATTGTTCGTGAGGAAAGGAGCAAGGAGAGATGATCTATCTGGACCATGCCGCCACCACTCCGGTTAAGCCGGAGGTCTTAAAGGAGATGTTACCCTACTTTACCGAGGAATACGGGAACCCTTCCAGCGTTTACCGGCTGGCTCAACGGAATAAAAAAGCCATCGACGATGCCCGGGCGGTCGTCGCCAAAAATTTAGGCGCTCAACCCAACGAGATTTTTTTCACCTCCGGGGGGACCGAGGCAGATAACTGGGCAATCAAAGGAATGGCTGAAGCTTTAAAGGAGAAAGGAAACCATATCATCACCACCAACATTGAACACCATGCCGTGCTCCATACCTGTCAGTACCTTGAAAAACACGGTTTTGAAGTCACCTACCTGCCGGTCAATCCGGACGGCTTAATCACGCCCGAACAGGTGGAGGCGGCCATTCGTCCGGAGACAATTCTCATCTCCATCATGTATGCCAATAACGAAATCGGGACAATTATGCCCATCAGTGAAATCGGCGCCGTCGCCAAGCGGCACGGGGTAGTCTTCCATACCGATGCGGTCCAGGCCGTCGGCCACCTCCCCATCGATGTGAAGGCCCAAAATATTGACCTGCTCTCTTTATCGGGACACAAGTTTTACGGCCCGAAAGGCATCGGCGCGCTTTACGTCCGCCGGGGGTTAAAACTCCCCTCTTTTCTGCACGGTGGTGGCCAGGAACGGGGGCGCCGGGCCGGGACGGAGAATGTGCCGGGCATTGTCGGCCTCGCCAAAGCCATCGATCGGGCCTATCAGGACCTGGCAGCAAAAAACGCCAAAATCAAAGCCCTCCGCGATTACCTGATTGACGGTATTTACGAGCGGATTCCGTATTGCCGCTTAAACGGCCACCGGGAACGGCGACTACCCAACAACGCCAACTTCTCCTTTGAGTTTGTCGAGGGGGAATCCCTCCTTCTGCTCTTGGATATGGAGGGCATCGCCGCCTCCAGTGGCTCGGCTTGCACCTCGGGTTCCCTTGACCCTTCCCATGTGCTGTTGGCCCTGGGGTTACCCCATGAATTAGCCCACGGTTCAGTCCGTTTTACCCTGGGCGAAGATAACACTAAGGAAGAAATCGACTTGGTCCTCGCCAAACTGCCGGCTTTTGTCGAGCGGATGCGGGCCATGTCTCCTCTTTACGAAGAGTTTGTCCGGAAGAATTCATAACAAATTATACTGTTTTGAGGTGAGAAAATGTACAGTCAAAAAGTGATCGAGTGTTTCATGAATCCCCAAAACGTAGGGGAAATTGAAAACGCGGACGGGGTGGGCACCGTTGGCAACCCCAAATGCGGCGATATTATGAAAATATATCTTAAAATTAAAGATAATATTATCCAGGATGCCAAGTTTAAAACCTTCGGTTGTGGGGCGGCCATCGCCACCAGCACGATGTTGACCCAGATGGTGAAAGGGAAAACGATTGAGGAAGCCATGAAAATCACCAATCAGGCCGTGGCCGAAGCCCTCGACGGACTTCCCCCCATCAAGATGCATTGTTCCTGTTTAGCCGAGGAGGCGTTAAAAGCCGCTTTATGGAACTATGCCCAGAAAAACCAACTTTCAATTGAGGGCTTAACCCCGCCCCCCAATTACGTTGATGAAGAGGAAAAGCATACCCATTCAGAAGATGAGTAACAACGGGGTGGAAAAGTGAGCAGAAAAAAAGTGGTTGTCGGGATGTCAGGGGGCGTGGACAGTTCCGTCACCGCCTACCTGCTTAAAAAGGCCGGTTATGAAGTGATCGGCGTCACCATGCAGATTTGGCCGGAGGACGCGCCCCGGGAAGAAAGTGGTGGTTGCTGCGGATTGACCGCAGTCGACGACGCCCGCCACGTCTGCCAACAGTTGGGGATCCCCCACTATACCCTGAATTTCCGGCGGGAATTCGAGGCCCACGTCATCGCTTATTTTCTCGCCGAATACCAGCAGGGGCGGACCCCCAACCCCTGTATCGCCTGTAACCGTTATGTGAAATGGGAATCCCTCTTGACCAAGGCTCTGCAGCTGGGCGCCGACTATATTGCTACCGGGCACTACGCCCGGATTGTTTTTGACCGTCAAACCGGCCGTTATCTCTTGAAAAAGGCCGTCACCTTAAAAAAAGACCAGACCTACGCCCTTTATAACCTAACCCAGGATCAGTTGGCCCACACCCTAATGCCCCTTGGGGATTATACCAAAGAAGAAGTACGCCGGATCGCCGGGGAAATTGGTTTAACCGTCGCCGACAAACCGGACAGCCAGGAGATCTGTTTCATCCCCGACCATGATTACGGCCGCTACATCGAGATGCACACGGCTTCCCCCAGTCCGCCGGGGAACTTTGTCGACCGCCAAGGCCGGATCCTGGGCCGGCACAAAGGGATCATCCACTACACGGTCGGCCAGCGGAAAGGACTGGGCCTCGCCGTGGGGAAACCCCTTTATGTCCTGGAAATCCGGCCGGAGACCAATGAGGTGGTCGTCGGTGAAGAGCACGAAGTATACCAAAACACCGTCTACGCCGACCAATTAAATTTTATTCCCTTTCCTGAATTAAAAGCAAAAATGACGGTTAGCGCCAAAATCCGCTATAACCACGCTCCGGCGCCCGCGGTGGTTGAGATGGTGGATGAAACCACCCTCCGCTGTCGTTTCAGCGAACCCCAAAGGGCAATTACCCCTGGTCAAGCTCTGGTCCTCTACGATGGAGACCTGGTGGTGGGCGGCGGCGGCATTCTACACGGCGCATAAAAAAACCCTTCCAGTGTTGAGCACCGCCAAATAGTCGTCTTACCGTCATGCTATGGGGCGCCTTTCCCCGGAAGGGCGTCTTTTTGTTATTATTCCCTGATTCGATTCCTTCGTAATCTTCTCTTTGCTGATTATCCTTTAATTCTGGACACCAATAAGCTCCTGGTAATATCCGGTCACCTTCTGGACGTAATTCCTGGTCTCGCGGGGCCATTCTTCGGAACGGGCGATCCGGGTCGGACCGGCGTTATAAGCCGCCAAAGCCAATTGGATTGTTCCAAACCGGTCCAACTGCTGCCGGAGAAACTCGGTCCCCCGGAAAACATTGGCTTTAATGTCTTTCCAATCAAAATCCTGGCATTTATCCGGCATCAATTGGGTCAACCCCCGGGCCCCATTCCGTGAAACTGCCGTCTTCCGAAAACTGCTTTCCGCCGCGATCAACGAAAGGATTAAGTAAGAATCAATATGATACTGCGCACTGGCCTCCAACACCGCAATGGTGATCTCCTCCAGATCCGTCTGGGGAATTCCGGGGTAATGACTCCGGATAAACTTTTCTATTTTTATGAAAGGATCATTGGCCAAACCTTCCCGGTAGCGTCCAGTTACAAAATCCAGGACCGCCGGTGATGTCAAGAAAAACAAAGATAAGGCCAGGAAAGTAATTATTAGAAACCGTCGGATAACCATGACTACCTCCTAACAAATACTTGTCTCCTTATATGTATGATTTAGTTTATTGTAAAATCACTTCGCGCTTCCGTCAATGCCTGAGTTTCTTTTTATTTCCTTAAAAACCCCGAAATTAGCGGAAAAATACCCTTATGTTCTCCACTTTAACATATTCTAGCCGGGCAAAAAGAACGCTTGGCCTTGATGTTAACTTTATTTAAAACTTTTCACACTGTTCCGGACCAAAGCCCGTTGGACAAAGCTTCCCCAGTATTCGGCAGCGGTCCCGCTTCCGATCACCCGGTCACCGACCCGGGGCGGACGGCGGTCATCATTACCGATCCAAAGAGTAGCCAATAACTCCGGGGTGTAGCCGATAAACCAGGCATCGGTATTTTCGTTACTGGTCCCGGTCTTCCCGGCGGCCGGCCGCCCTGGATTGGCCCTTTGCCCGGTTCCATAGTTAATCACGGCTTGCATCATTTCAGTCACCGCCTGGGCAGTCTCCGGCTGGAGCACTTGTTTCTGGCGGATACTCCCCCGCCGGAGAACCCGGCCTTGCCGGTCTTCCACCCGGAGGACTGCTGAGGGAAAGGAACGGATGCCCGAATTGGCCAGGGCGGTATAGGCGGTGCATAATTCCAAAGGGGTCACCCCTTCGGTCAACCCGCCTAAAGCCAACGGTGCTAAGGCTTGATCATTACGCACGCCACTTTCCACCAATGGAAGACCCATCCGCCGGAGAAAGGAGAAGACCGGTTTCACCCCAAGCTCATCCACCAGGCGGACGGCCACCGTATTTACGGACCAAGCCAAGGCCTCCCGGAGGGTAATCGGCCCCCGGTATTCTCCATCGAAATTCTGGGGCGTCCAAGGCTTTCCGTTGATCAGGTAAGTAACCGGCTCATCAACGACCAGGGTGTCGGGGGTAAAACCGCTTTCCACCGCTGCGGCAAAGATCAGCGGTTTAATGGCCGATCCGATCTGGCGGCGCCCACGGACCGCCCGGTTATACTTGGAAAAACGGTAATTGCGACCGCCAACCATAGCAAGAATCTGCCCGTTCTGAGGATTTATGGCCACCAGAGCGGCTTCCGGCCTCCCTTCTTCATCCTGAGGCAAGGCCGCGACCGTCTCCTCGGCAATCCGTTGGATATAAGCATCCAGTGTGGTGTAGATCCTTAAGCCCCCTGTCCGGATGTACTGGGACGACCAACCATACTCCTCCGCCAGCCAGTCTTCCACATAATCGGCAAAATAGCCCCCTCTGCCCAGATAATCAGGGTCTTCCTCCACTGCCAGCGGGGAAGCCGACAACTGTTCATATTCCCGTTTGGTAAGCCACCCTTGTTCCAGGAGGAGCTTGAGAACCAAATTCCGGCGGGCTAAGGTCCGCTCGGGATGGCGGTAGGGTGAATATAGTTCCGGCCCCCGGATCAGCCCCACCAATAAAGCTTGTTCAGCAGTGGACAAATCCCAGATATGTTTAGCAAAATAAAAACGGGCGGCGCCTTCTACCCCGTAAACGCCATGGCCAAAGTAGATTCCATTTAGATAAGACTCGAGAATCTCATCCTTCGTATAGTTCCGTTCCAACTTAACAGCATAACCAATCTCCACCAGTTTACGAGTGATCGTCTTGGCGTTGGTAAGCAAAAGATTCTTCACCAGCTGCTGGGTTATGGTACTTCCCCCCTGCGCCCGCTCACCGCGGCGGAGATTTTGATAAACCGCCCGCATAAGTCCGATGAAATCAACCCCCCGGTGCTCATAAAAACGGCGGTCTTCCACCGCCACCACCGCCCGACGGAGAAACAAAGGAATTTTCTCCAAAGTAATCCAAGCCACCCGGGAAGGGCTAAGGGTCACTAATTCATCGCCGTTCCGGTCCAAGAGCACTGAAGCCTGGAGATTGGGCCTTAAAATCTGGCGGAGATCGACTTCGCTAATAAACGGGTTATATAAAACAAACACCGTCCCCAAAAGGCCGCCGATCACGGCCATAACGAGCAGCCAGCGTAAGAAGTTTAGCCCAAAGGACGCGCGTCTTTTCACCGTTTTCCGCTGCCGAGGAGCCAAAAACTCAACCCCCTCACGCCCAAACTGGATGATGGTAGTATGCCCGATCCGGACTGGAGACTAAGAACAACATTTTTTGTTTATTGATGCTCATAAAAAGCAGGAATTTTTAAGCAAAAAGAAATAACGGTATTGGAGATAATCAATGTGGACGAAAAGAGAGGGAACCGGCTTCCGGATCTGGCCGGAGAGGGGTACATGGGATGCCAATAGCGAAAAGAAAGCACTTGGGGCAAATCACTAGAGAAAGTGAGGATAAACGAAAGTGGAGATTATTAGAATAATCTCCACTTTCGTTCCTTGACTTTCGGAAATTGTTGGGGTCCGTACAGGTTCTTGCTGCACTTCGGGCAGAACATCTCCCATCCCTTCAGAACCACTTTGCAATCAGGACATTTTTTCATCTTTCTTACCTCCTTTTTTTCTTCACCTTTATAATACCATGTTATGGTAACGGAAAAAGATCAAAGGGATTACGAAATAAGAAAAACCAAATTACGGAATGGGTAAAAGCCAATTAAGGGAAAGTAACAACGTTTTCCTGGTATATTGCCCTTCTTCTCCGGAGAAGCTGATCGTTAAGATGGACAACCTTGCGCCGGCGTTACCGAGGAGGCCATTATGAACTGGCAAATCTATTTTAACGCTTTCTGGGTAGGCGGCCTGATTTGCCTCCTCACCCAGTTGGCTTGGGACTATACGAAACTGAATATGGGACATATCCTTGCCTTTTTAACCGTGCTGGGCGGCATCCTGGGCGGACTTGGCCTTTATGACAAGCTGATTGCGTTCGCGGGAGGCGGCGCCACGATGCCGATTTTGAGTTTTGGCAATGCCTTAGTCAAAGGAGCCATTGCGGAGGCGGAAAGAAACGGGGTAATCGGGGTCTTGATGGGGATGTTTGAATTAACCAGTACCGGGATTACCGCCGCCATCATCTTCGGGTTCCTGGTCGCCCTGATCTTTAAACCAAAAGGGTAAACGGAGCACAGAGCAAAGGCGAATTTTAGAAATTTGGCCAAGCGGCCATTGGCAGGCCCCCCTTTTCTTTACCAAAAAAAAGAGGTATAATTGGAGTAACCCCCTTTTGCGACGGGGGTTTTAACACAATCAGGGGGGTCTTTGCCATTAAGTTTCATGAGGTTACATGGTCTGATTTAGAGCAATACTCCACTTTTCTTCGGGATTTTTACATTGAAGTCTCCGACCTCTCCCCGGTATCACTCTTCCTCTGGCGCGATTCCTACCAGGTGCATATAGCTCAAACCGCGGATTATACCGTTTTCCTCTGTACATACCAAGGGTCCACCTACTGTCTGCCTCCGCTACTCAAGCCGGGCCTTAAACCGGACGCTCTCCTCCAACAGATTAGCGACTATTTTCACCAACAAAATAAACCGGCTGTTTTTCGGGCGGTCCCCCGGGGAATGCTCCCCCTTTTCTCTCCCGACCGGTACCGGATCATCCCTGACCGCAAGGTTTGGGACTACCTGTACCGGACGAAAGACCTGATCGAACTCCCGGGGCGCAAATACCAACAAAAGCGGAACCATATTAACCGCTTCCGCCAGTATTACTGCTTTAGCTATCATTCACTACAGCCTGAACATTTTCCCGCTTGCCGGCGGCTCTTTGCGGAATGGGCGGAGGAGAAAGGCGACCATCCGGAGGTGGAAGCAGAACGGATGGCTTTGGATGAAGGGTTGGACAATTTTAGCCGCCTTCAGCTTAAAGGAGGCGTTTTGGAAGTGGAAGGGGAGATCCAGGCTTTTGCCATCGGCAGCCGTCTCAATGCCGATACCGCCCTGGTTCATTTTGAAAAAGCCAACCCGGCCTTTTCCGGGATCTATTCCGTCATCAACCAACAGTTTATAGCCAACGAATGGGCGGATACCCGCTTTATCAACCGGGAAGACGATATGGGCCTCCCTGGACTGCGTCAGGCGAAAGAACGCTATCACCCGCTACGGATGATTGAAAAATTTATCGTGGTTGAGGTTCCTTCCTAATGGAGATCCGATCCTTAAGCGCCGAAGAAATGAGCCAGGCCCGCGCCTTATGGGAGGTCTGTTTTGAGGACCACCCGGCTTTTTTAGATTGGTATTTTCGCACCCGTTTCCAGCCCCAGGATGGGCTCGGCGTTTTCCTGGACGGTCGCCTGCTGTCCTTTCTCCACCTCTCGCCCCGGAAAATTCGCCTCCGGAAACGGCTCTATCCATCCGCCTATTTGCTGGCTTTAGCAACCGCCCCGGCCTTCCGCCATTTGGGACTGGCCCGCGCCCTGCTAACTTATGCCCTCCGGCATTTGGCGGCCAACCAAATCTTTTTCACCTTTTTACTCCCCTTTAACATTGATTTTTATACCCGTCTCGGTTGGGGAGTCTGGGCCGACCACCGTCTTTATCTCCTTCCCGCCGCTCCCACCGTAAAGACAGACGACCGCTGCCGGTCACCGATTGCTCCTCCAGGAGCCTGGCAGTTTTATGAGACCAATCCCGACCATAAACTTTTAGCCGGGATTTATGAACAATATTTCGCCACTTGGGACGGGGGATTGGTCAGGAAGGATGCGGACTGGACTTGTCTCCTCTTGGACCATACTTTAGACGGTGGCAAAATCTGGCTGGGCGCGCCGGCGCTGCCGGCCGGGTCGGTCACTCCAAGCCAACCAGTGGCTTATGCTTTAGTCCAACCGGGTTCTCCCGGTGGAGGTCCGCTCCTCCGGGAAATGGCCTGGACGGACCCGGTGGTAAGGGCGGCTGCGATCGTCAACATAAAAGTGATCCACTGGCCGTCTAAAAGTGCTCCACTCGCGCTTGCGTAAGAGTGATCCTCTTGGCCGTCTAAGACTGATCCTCCTTGCCATGTTATGCTCTGCTTACCTTGATGCGGTAAG
>JAAYHY010000147.1 GCA_012735135.1 Bacillota bacterium
GAAAGGCCAGATGATCAGTGAAGTTTTTACCCAGGGCGGGAACGGCGCCCTGAAAGCAAGAGGCCGCAAAAATCACGCCGTCACTCTCTTCGATCTTTTCCATAATGGGCTGGATGTACTGATTATGCGGGCAAAAGCGGTGTCCTTTCCGGAAGCAAAGGCTACACCCGGTACAGAAGGGAATATTACATGCACTTAGATGTATATCCGTAAATTCCACCGTCTTGTCCAGACCTTTTATCTGCGCCATTACTATTTCCGTTAGGCGCCATGTATTTCCTTTATGTGGACTGCCGTTGATGACTGATATTTTCACCTTACACGCTCCCTCTCTTTTGCACCCCGGCAAACCGGGCGGCGATAGTAATACGGCGAGTTGAAAGGAGTTCCTTAAAGCCAAAACGCAAGACTGGACAAAATTGTCTTCATTGATCCCACTTTAGCACCGCCACAATTATTTGCGGCCGGCAAAAAAGCGAACAGAAGGGATGGCCCGGTACTTTTAGCTTTAGCCACTCTCCCGACAATTTGCTCTTGCTCTAGCAGGATTATTCTGCATTTTGCTTTCTTAGTTCAGGATTATCCTTCAGATACCAATAGGAATGAAAGCCTGACATCTGTGTTACTGCTCCCTTGGGCATTTGCACTAAGGCATTAAATACATTTAAGTAATCGCCCGCACCGACCAGAAGGTTAATTGACCCAAAGCATAGAAGAAAGTTTGAAATTTGGTTGTGCTCAGGGATAAACAACCATAAGATCAAGGGTAATAAGCCAAAAACGATACTTGGCATCAGAGACATCCATATAAACCTCTTTTTACTCATCGGACAAACCGAATGGACAAAGACTAGTAAATGTTTAAGGGAATACCAGACATGAACTTCCGCTTCTTTGGGAAACAAGGCTGCATGGATTAGTTCGTGCGGAATAATTCCAAGTAGCGCTAAAAACACCCATTTTGCATTAAAAACATCACTGTTATTTCCATACATTCCCATTTCCCTTTTTATATAGATAATAATACCAATTAAAATAAAAACAGGAAGCATAAACAAAAAGGCCACCAAGTTTAATTTTAAGAAGGAATTCGGTTCCTTGAACTTTACCGCCCCTTCCGGTAACTCACCTTGCTCCAATTGGGCTTTATCTTTGAATTTTCCTCTCCAAACCAACTTCATCAATAGATACCTCTCCACTGTATATTTACTACCTGTTTAATTTCAGGTAGTCGAAAGCTTTATTTTTCTGCCTGCAACTATGTTTAGGGATTTTTCCCTTGGCGCATTCAGCAACAAAATAAGAAAAGAAGTTTTATAATTTAGAAAGAATTAATCTGGCAAACCTCTTCGCACCATATATCGCCTCGGCTGTTTGAAACGACGCTAAGTCATCTTCATCTCTAACCGAATACATTCCGAGATAATCCAGTTTCGAATGCTCACAAAGGCGCTTGATTCCTGTTTCAAATGGTTCCGCCGCATAAAGGGCATCGTAGCCATGGGTCGCAATGATGGCACATTTTTTCCCTTCCCAGAGCGAACCTTTACCCTTTCCATAATATTTATTCATGCCATAAAAGCGGTCAAGCATTAAAATATAAAATATTAGGAGATTCCACATGAAACGGTTCGAGGCTAAGTTGAAAGATTATATTAGTCGTAATGATCTAGATGCCGAACACTTGGTTTTTGAAGTATCTTGCCATTCCGTCGAAGAAGCCGCCAATGCAGCAAATTCTTCGCCAGATAATTTAGTCAAAAACATCTGTTTTATTGATGAGAATGGTAACCTCATTGTAGCAATAGTAAAAGGTACAGATCGGGTGAGTACCACCGAAATTGGTAAGACACTTAACATCGCCCCGCCGAGGGCTGCTACTCCTGAAGAAATTCTAGAAAAAACTGGATATCCCTGCGGAGGAGTCCCCTCATTCGGTTATTCGGCGCAATTTCTTATCGACCCGAAAGTAATGGAAATGGACGTTGTCTTTACCGGTGGAGGTTCTCCTAATTCTCTTGTCAAGATTTCGCCTGTTACACTTCAAAAAGCAAATAAAGGCGTGGTTACAAAAATCAGAAAATAACTCTTAAAACCGTACTGTATATGCGGTTGGTTTTTTTTGCATGTCGGACGGCGGCCCTTTAAATTTATGTATTCTTATGCGAAAAATTCGAATTAACGATGTTCTTTTCCGGAATAATTATGGACGATAATTTTAAATACAGAAACGCTATTCACCATTTGATCATCAAATGAAAAATCCTGTCCTGTCTGGTGTTTCATCAATAGTGACAGGGCAGTTTTCTTTTCTTCAATAGAATCTATAAAGACAACCTTACCATTTCCGATGATGCTTTTAAAGAAATATCCATAATTACAGGCCACATCCGCTGTGATAAGTCGATGTTCACAATCCATTTCAAAACATACATTACTATTCTCTTTCAAAGCGCTAATTTTTCTTCCTTCCTTTGCACTGTGAAAAAACAACTCCAATTGTCCATTTTCATACGTATAGCCGAAATTCATTGGCACAATATAAAGCCCTGCCTTATCATGCATCGCAATTCTACAAACTTTACACTGGTCAATAATTTGCAGTAACTCCTTTAGGTCTATTACTTCCCTATCTTTTCTTCTCATTTTTATTTTACTCCTTTAAATAATATGGCTTAGGGCAATATAGGTCGGAGTGACGAAGGGAACGGAGCTGGGAACTCCGCCGTTAAAATTAGGACCGGGCTCTTCACTACAAATGAACAGTACTCCAGGAGCAGAAAATAAAAGCGGTGAAGTTACAACTTCACCGTCTTTATTTCGTTCAACTGAAATATTTATGGGTTACCTGTTCAACTGGTAGTAAAGTTCGTTCCACCGTAGTTCGTTTTTAAACTGGCGAATGTCGGTGTTTCTGTCGATTAACAAAAATTCGATCCCGGCGATCTCCGCAAAGTTTTCCAAATATTCCTTGGTAATCGCCTGACTAAATCCGGTGTGGTGAGCACCGCCAGCAAGGATCCAGGCTTCCGCAGAAATCTGTAAATTGGGCAAGGGAATCCATAGGGCTCGTGCCACCGGTAATTTCGGTAGGTCCGCGTCGGGCTCGACCACTTCAAGCTCATTAACCAACAGGCGGTAGCGGCTGCCCAGATCAATAAGGGAGGCGTTTACACCCCGGCCGGCAGGAACATTAAAGACCAAGCGGGGAGGGTCGGCCTTGCCGCCAATGGACAACGGGTGAATCTCCAGAGCGGGCTGACCGCCGGCAATTGATTCGCAAACCTCGAGCATATGAGCCCCCAAGACTTTCATGTTCCCATTCACCAGGTGATAAGTATAATCCTCCATAAAGGAAGTACCGCCGTCAAGACCATGGCTCATAACCTTCATGGCCCGGACCAGCGCTGCAGTTTTCCAGTCGCCCTCAGCGCCGAAACCATAACCGGCACCCATTAAACGTTGGACCGCCAAACCCGGTAACTGCTTTAAACCGGTTAAATTCTCAAAAGTGGTGGTAAATCCCTTGAAGCCGCCTTCTTCAAGAAATCTTTTCATCCCCAGTTCTATCTTGGCCGCTTCAATCAGGGAGTCCCTTTTGGCGCCACCAAGTCCAAGTTCCGGCTGAATTTTGTATTTTGATTCGTATTCAGCGAGTAACGCCTTGATTTCGTCTTCTTTGACCGCTTCCACATATGCCACCAGATCGCCCAGGCCGTAACCGTTAACGGAAATCCCCAGTTTAATTTGGGCGCCCACTTTATCACCTTCGGTGACGGCCACTTCTCTCATGTTGTCACCAAAACGGGCAAATTTCGCTCCCTGAAGGGCGTCCCAAGCCAGCGCCGCCCGGATCCAAATCGCCAGTTGCTCGATGACCTCTTCATCCTGCCAGTAACCGACTATAACTTTGCGGGCTTTTCC
>JAAYHY010000148.1 GCA_012735135.1 Bacillota bacterium
ACCAACGCCGACGGGTAACGCTCATTCAAATCCTTGGCCAGAGCCCGCTTTAGTAAATCCACCACCCGTTTGGGATAGGTGGCCCCAAGACGGCCGAGTAAGGGCGGCTCCTCCTGTAAATGTTTGAGGGCAATCGCGATCGGACTCTCCCCCGTAAAGGGCACCTCACCGGTGAGCATCTCATATAGAATACAACCTAAAGAGTAAAGATCGGACTGGGGACCAACGGGGAGACCTTTCGCCTGTTCGGGTGAGAAATACTGCACCGAACCCATGACAACCCCCGTTTGAGTATAGCCACTGGCCGTGACGGCCCGCGCAATCCCGAAGTCGGTGACCTTAACCATGCCCTCCTCGGTCATCAGAATATTGTGGGGTTTAATATCCCGGTGGATAATGTTATGCTCATGAGCGTGACGCAAAGCATCACTGATTTGCAGCGTAATGCGTAAGGCTTGGTTTAAAGGAAGAGGCGCTTCCGCTTTGATCAATTCTTTCAGGTTCCGGCCGGCAATATATTCCATTACAATATAATGAATATCCCCATCCTGACCCACATCAAAAATATTAACCACATTGGGGTGGGAGAGACTGGCCGCAGCCTGTGCTTCCCGGCGAAAACGTTCGACAAATTCCCGGTCCGCCGAGAACTGGGACCGGAGAATCTTAATCGCCACCACCCGTTGGAGGAGCGTACATTCGGCCTTATAAACTAAGGCCATCCCGCCTTCACCGATCAGTTCAAGGATTCTATATCTATTGCCCAACAGACGTCCTATCACTAAATTCACCTCAATGGGCCGAACAACCCCCATAATATTCGGATCAACCAGCAAAACCCAATCATAGCCTATAGATTTTCTCCATAAACGGGCCAAACTCCTGCCCTAAAATAAAGGAGCTTTAGAGAAAAGCAACAATGGCTGAGATGTTATCAATCCCGCCCCGGTCATTTGCGGCCGCGACCAATGCATCCGCAATCACCTGGGGGGATGCTTCCATCCCAAGGACCGCATTGATCTCCTCATCGGAAAGCATCGCCGTAAGCCCGTCGGAGCAAAGCAGCAGGCGGTCGTCGGCTGCCACCGCAATCTCCTGGTATTCCGGTTCGACGGGTCCGGGAGAGCCCAACGCCCGGGTTAAGATATGCCGTTGCGGATGGTTTTTCGCCTCTTCCGGGGTGATCCCGCCGCTCCGCACCAATTCCGTCACTAACGAATGGTCGTTGGTCAACTGGGTGCAGGTTCCTTGGCGCCACAGATAAGCCCGGCTGTCCCCGATGTGGGCTACACAGAGGCGGTCACCTTCCACTTTCGTCACCACCACGGTGGTGCCCATCCCCAAGCATTCCTGATGGGCGCCGGCGTAAGCCAGCAGAGCTTGGTTGGCTTCGTTCAACGTAGAAATGAGGGCGGTTTTAAAATCGGGGCCTGTCGTGTCCAAGGCCAGGACCCGCTCCACCACCAAAGCGCTGGCTACTTCCCCCGCCTGATGACCGCCCATGCCATCGGCTAAGACCAGAAGCATCCCCTTCCAGCCGATACTATCCTCATTAACCGCTCGTACCTTACCAACATGGGTGGCCATTCCTACCTTCATCTCTACCCACACCTCGCTACTTCCCCTCATTCAGCCGTAGTTCCTCCGCCGGCTCCGGAGGGTTTTTTTCACCAAGCGCCATCACTTTAAGGACCGATTCGCCCAACCGGATTTCTGCGCCAGGCGCAATAAACGTGCTGGTAACCCGGCGATTATTATAAAAAGTCCCATTGGTGCTCCCTAAATCTTTGAGGAGAAATGCCCGCTTTTTTCCATAGTATTGCAAAACAGCGTGTTCCCGGGAGACTTTCGGGTCTTTCAATTGGATATGGCTTTGCGCCTGACGGCCAATTTTTACATTCATCGGGGCCAGCAAAAACTCCCGGCCCGCGTCCGGTCCTTTCGTCACCACTAAAGCCAGGGACGGAGCGGCAGACCGGTCCTTAATCCGGGCGAAAACTTTGGTTTCGTCGCCCGCCATTGGTCCATGACCATTTGTCCCAACCTCCGCTTGCCCTTGCTTTTTCCTTTTCCGCCAGGACAAAACCCACTTGTTAATGTTCATTATAACACATCTCCCATTAAAAATAAGTTACAGTTTTAGCTGTTGACGCAGTTGTCCACAGGCTGCTTCAACTTCCGCTCCCCTCTCTTGCCGGATACTGACGGCCACCTTATGCGCTTCTAAAGTCCGGAGGAAACGTTGCCGGACCCGGGGCGGCGATGGCCGAAAGGGAACAGTCGGAACGGGGTTATAAGGAATCAGGTTCACATGGCAGAGCCAGCCTTTGGTTAACTTGACCAGTCTCCCCAGGTCGGCTTCTCCGTCGTTCAGCCCTTCGATCATGATATACTCCAAGGTGACCCGGCGTTTCGTCTGGTCCGCATAATCCCGGCACGCCTTCATCACTTCCGCCAACGGATAGGTCCGGTTCAATGGAATGAGCCGCGAACGTAATTGGTCGTCGGTGGCGTGCAAAGAAAGGGCCAGATTAATCTGGAGCTCTTCGCCGGCCAAACGGTAAATGGCCGGGACGATGCCACTGGTGGAGAGCGTAATGTGCCGCGCGGCCATCTTCAACCCGTAATCCGCGTTAAGGAGGCGGATCGCCTTCAGGGTTCCATCATAGTTGGCCAGTGGTTCACCCTGCCCCATCGCCACCACATGGGAGATCCGGGTCTGCCGGTCCTGGCCAATCTTCCGGACTTGGTCCACGATCTCCCCGGCCGTCAAATTACGTTTAAAACCCTGTTGCCCGGTGGCACAGAAAAGACAACCAACGGCACAACCCACCTGGGTTGAAAAGCAAACCGTCTTCCTTTTTTCCTCCGGAATATAGACGGCTTCCACATATAAACCATCTGGTAAACGAAATAAATACTTTTTAGTTCCGTCCCTGGCTTCCCGGGTTCCGGCCACCGTCAAAGGGCTCACCCGCCAGCCCCGCCCTTCGAGGTTTCTTTGTAACTCAACGTGTAGATTACTCATGGCTTTAAAATCATCAGTCCCTTTTTTATAAACCCAATCCAACAACTGCCGGGCCCGGTAGCGGGGTTCCCCCAGTTCCAAAAGGAAAGCTTCCACTTCATTCAGGTCTAAGTCGGTGATCACCACTTCGCCAGTCCCTCCATCCTTTCACTTAATCTTTTCCCCCTGAAGGCAATCTTTTCCTTCTATAATGCCCGCCCTGCACCGGATTAATTGAAAAAAGCCCGGGCGGCCAGGTAATGACCTGCCACGGGCTTCCCAAGCAAGCAGCCGTTTATATTTAAATAAACAACCTTTTTAACTGGGGATTTGGAGTTGGAGCCGGATCCGGTCGGCCACTTTGGCGATAAACGAAGCAGCGGTCGGAAACCGGGCTTTTTCCGTTTGGTAACTATCCGTCCCGAACATTTTTTTAAAGGATTCACAATTCCCCCGTTCCCAACCGATTTCAATGGTATGACGGATCGCCGATTCCACCCCGCTGGCCGTCGAGTTATATTTCTCGGCAATCCGCGGGTAAAGATTTTTGGTAATATTGCCAAGGATATCATTTTCTTCGATCGCCATGATAATGGCATCCCGTAAATAAGCATAACCCCGGAAATGGGCGGGGACGCCCATCTCATGGAATATTTTCGTCACTTCCATCTGTAACTGTTGCCGGGAGAAAGTTTTGACCGGTGTCGGCGAAGGGTTATATAGGCCTCGGCTTTCCTTTGTAAAATCATCCTTTTGACGGCCAAATTGGCGGATTCTTTCCAACAAGGTTAAGGTATCAAAGGGTTTAACCATATAATAGACAGCACCCATGCCAATTAAACGCTGCACCATCGATTCCTGCTCAAAAGCGGTCAAAACGATCACCGTTGGCGCTTCCTCCATCTCTGCCAGCCGCTCCATCACGCCAATCCCGTCCAAGTATGGCATGGTGATATCCAGAATCAATAAGTCCGGTTGAAACTTTTGGATAAGCTCAATCGCCTGCAAACCATCGTAAGCAATGCCAACCAATTCGATATCACTCTGCAACTCAATATGTTCAGTCAAGACTTTACAGAGTTCACGGTTATTGTCGGCAAGCACGACCCTGATTTTCTCTTCCGTCAATCACACCCCTCCTTTCGGCAATAATTTCTACACCATTTTACCATTTCCTGCTGAAAAAGGTAATTCTTTATGTTAACCTTCTTTGATCAAAGCTTCCTTTTCCATCGTCATCAAATAAATATCCTTCCAGTTCCGGTCTTTAGCTCTTTTGAGAACAGCCACCTTTTTAAAGCCGATCTTTTGGTAACATTTGATCGCACGGAGATTAAAAGCATAGACCCGGAGATAGAGACGGTTCAAGCTAAGAACGGCAAAGGCATAATGGGTAATCTGGCGTAAGGCCAACGTGCCGTAACCTTTATTCCAATAACTCTTTTCCCCGATGCGGATCCGAAGTTCCGCCTCTCTTCCCCGCCAGCAAATATGGGCCAGTTCCAAATCGCCGATGAGTCGGCCGTCTTCGTCTTCCAGGGCAAAAAGGAGGTTTTCTTTACTCCGCTTCATCTCCGCCCACCAGGCTAGGCAGGCGGATAAATCTCCGGGCAGGCCCAGATCGACAAAGCACTCCACTTCGGGATCGGTATTCCATACCACCATTTTGGCAAGCTCCTCCTCCCGCAACGGACGGATCCTAACGGCTTGCTTGGACATGACGGCCACTCCTTCTACGAATAAACTGCAACTAGTGGGTAGATTTTGCTTCGACTAAGGCACGGATGAACGGGATGAACTGGACAGGTCTAAAAAAACGACGGGATAAACGGGACGGGACCGAAAAAAGCGGAGGTAAGTTGCGCTTTTTTTTTAGCGACGGCTAACTAACTGATTAACCTAGATATTCGGTTGGACGCGTGTTACTCCTCCAAGTAAAAACCGGTAGACCATCGGTGTTCTGGTCTTTTTAACACCTTTTTCAGTTTAGGGAACAAATAATTTCCCCTTTGCCTTCACCTCAGAAAACCGGACCTTGCCACCGGAAACGGACGCCGGAGCATACCACCTAATCCTTCCTATGCCGAGGCGCAAACTTGTGGGCCAAAAAACGATAAAGGTTGGCGCCGGCCACCTTTTTAATAATCTCCGGGCTAAAGCCGGCAGTGGCTAAAACTTGGAGAAAGCCGGGGATCCCCGTTACATCGGTCAGATCCAGCGGGGTCCGGTCAATCCCGTCAAAGTCGCTGCCAAAAGCCGGGCAATCCACACCCCCGATCTGGAGGAGGACTTCCAAGTGCGGGATTAGGGCTTGACTTTTGATCTCCCCCTTCCCGATAAAAGGCGGATAAAAGGTTAAACCCACGTTTCCGCCGGTCTCCGCCACCGACCGGATCTGCTCCACCGTTAAATTCCGCCGGTGGTGATGGACGGCATCACATTGGCGTGGGAAACGCAGACCGGTCCCCGGACCACGGCCATGACATCCTTGAAACTTTCCCGTCCCAAGTGGGAAAGGTCGAGGAACATTCCTAAATCCTCCGCCATCCGGATGATCGTTCGTCCCAACGGGGTTAACCCGCTGTCCACCGGAACCCCGACCCCGCAAGCAAAAGGGTTGGCTCCGTCCCAGGTCAGCGAGAGCATCCGTATCCCCAGGGCAAAAAACTCTTCTAACCGGTCCGGCTCACCCTCCAAAGGCTCCAGACCCTCCAAGGCAAGCAGGACGCCAACTTTTCCCCCCGCCGCCCAGGTTTTAAAATCAGCAGCTGACCGGATCCAGATCACCTTTCCTTGGCTTTCGGTATATTCCCGTCGCCATCCTTCAATGATTCCTTTGGCCCAAGTATAGGGCTGGCGCCGGTTTCCGGCACAGATGGCCAGCACCTGCAGGGTAACGCCGGCCGCTTTTAAACGGGGTAAATCCAGGTGGAGATGGGGGGAATCCCCCCCCAAACTCCCACCTTCCTCGCTGATCCGGACCAAAGTGTCGGCATGCCCGTCCAACACCGGGTATAAATTTTCGCTCATCTTCTCTTTCCTTTCTGCTAAACTAACCTTGAAAAGAATAAAAAAAGAACCTATAAAAGCTTATAGGTCCCGAGCGGAATAACGCGGATAAAAACTAGCGCGGTTCAATAATTAATTTAATAGCTGTCCGTTCTTGTCCTTCAATCATAATGTCAGTAAACGCAGGAATACAAATCAGATCAATTCCACTGGGAGCAACAAAACCCCTGGCAATAGCCACCGCTTTTACCGCCTGGTTAAGCGCCCCGGCGCCGATCGCTTGGATCTCGGCTGCTCCTTTCTCCCTTAAGACTCCGGCCAATGCCCCGGCCACCGAATTTGGATTGGATTTTGCCGAAACCTTTAATACTTCCATTGCTTAAGCCCCCTCCTAAACTATGTCAACTTTGTTAACTATATCTATTATATTTTATACCGACCATAAAATTCCTTTTAATTATATAACTTATTTTTAAATTTTTCGGTAAATAATTCGTTCAATGCGGGTCGTCCGCCCTTGCTGGTCCATTTCTAAATAGACCCCATTGAGCTCAACGGAGCCGGAGGCGATCTCAAACTTCACCGGGCGTTTGGTAACGAACTTCTGGATAGCCAGTTCTTTCTTGACGCCCAATACGGAATCGGCCGGTCCACACATCCCCACATCGGTAATGAAGCCGGTTCCCCCGGGCAGAATCCGCTCGTCGGCGGTGGCCACATGGGTATGGGTCCCTAAAACGGCCGAGGCCAACCCGTCCAGGTAATGGCCGAGAGCCATCTTTTCTGAAGTAGCTTCAGCATGAAAATCCACCAGAACATAAGGGGTCTTCTGCTTTAAAAGACTCACCTTTTCCTGGCCGACCCGGAAGGGGCAATCCAGAGCCGGTTCCAGGTAAACCTGGCCCATTAAACTGATGACTCCTACCGGATACCCGTTCCTTGCCACAAAAAGTCCGGCGCCCTCTCCCGGAGTCCCCGGTGGGAAATTTACCGGCCGCAGAATTTGCTTGTAGCGCTCTAAAACCTGGTTAATTTCTTTATGTTTCCACGTATGGTTCCCAAGGGTAATTACATCCACCCCGTTTTGCAAAAGTTCGGTGGCCACTTCGAGGGTCAAACCAAACCCGCCGGCGGCGTTTTCCCCGTTCGCCACCGTTAAATCCGGTGTATACTTCCGGATGATCTCCGGCAAATATTCCTGCACCACTTTACGGCCGGGACGGCCCACAATATCGCCTAAAAAAACAACCTTCAAAACCGGTCCCCCTTAAAGAAATCCCCCGCTTATGGGGGGGTGGTGTGGTTAAAGATCATGACACGGCCTTCCTCACGAATCCCAATCAATTCTCTTTCCGGCGGCACTTCTCTCAACTCTTCCAACATGTGTGCGATCATTTCATCCTGAAAAAGCAGATCTTCCTCACCGGTCTCGTTGTCAGCTTCTTTAATCAATTGCTGTGGGTACCGGCGGTCGATGATCTTCAGCACCAAGGAAAGTTCCTCCGGGGAAAAGGTGGTCAGATCCCTTTTAATCTCGACAAAGCTAAGGTCATTTTGCCGGCGGAAAGTAACCTCAATCACTTGGGGTTCTACCCGTTCCAAAACGGCCAGCGTTTCCAGGCTCATCTTTATTTCTTCCCGAAAACTCTTCTTCTCTTCGGTGGAAAATTTATACC
Organism: Bacillota bacterium; assembly: GCA_012735135.1. Taxonomy (GTDB): domain Bacteria; phylum Bacillota; class UBA4882; order UBA10575; family UBA10575; genus Capillibacterium. The sequence goes on from JAAYHY010000148.1 coordinate 7,693, forward strand.
GGAAAATAAAGCGAAAAATCAAGCTGGATTCTTCCGGGTTCAACTTTAAAGTGGCAACCTCCGGATAACGGATCAGCAGCGAAACAATTAAGCTCATCGCACCGGTAAAGGACTCGCCTTCCCGGAAATATACGTCCTTCATTTTCTTTCTCCCACATCTAGCTTATGATCATGAAAAGACAAGTAAGCCACCGGGTGGCTTACTGTCTTTATTTTGCATAATCGACCGCTCTAACCTCACGGATCACAACAACTTTAATCTGGCCTGGATATTCCAGTTCCGCTTCGATCTTCTTCGCAATTTCCCGGGAAATAAAAGCGGCGGCCGCATCATCCACTTTATCCGGTTTCACCATAATCCTAATCTCGCGTCCGGCTTGAATCGCAAAGGCTTTCTCCACTCCGTCAAAGGAGTCGGCAATCTTCTCCAAACGCTCTAGACGTTTGATATAGCTCTCCAAAGTTTCCCGCCGGGCGCCAGGCCGGGCCGCCGAAATCGCATCGGCCGCCTGTACCAAAACCGCTTCCACCGTATTCGGTTCAATATCACCATGGTGGGCTGCAATCGCATGAATGACCGCCGCCGATTCCCGGTATTTTTTCGCCAAATCGGCGCCGATCGTAACATGGGGTCCTTCTACTTCATGATCGATCGCTTTCCCAATGTCATGGAGGAGTCCCGCCCGTTTGGCCAGATTGACATCGGCCCCCAATTCCGCGGCAATTAAACCGGCTAAATGGGCAACTTCCACCGAATGTTTCAACACGTTCTGACCGTAACTGGTCCGGTACTTCAGTCGCCCGAGTAGACGAATCAATTCCGGGTGCAGGTTGGGGATGCCTACCTCAATGGCGGCTTGTTCGCCCTCTTCTTTGATGATGGTCTCCACTTCTTTTTGGGCCTTTTCAACCATCTCTTCGATCCGGGCCGGATGAATCCGTCCGTCCGCAATTAACCGCTCCAAAGCGATCCGGGCAATTTCCCGCCGCACCGGGTCAAAACCGGAAAGAATAACAGCCTCGGGCGTATCATCAATAATCAAGTCAATCCCGGTTAAAGTCTCCAAAGCCCGGATGTTCCTGCCTTCCCGGCCAATAATCCGCCCCTTCATCTCATCGTTGGGCAAAACCACCACGGAAACGGTGGTTTCCGCCACATGATCGGCGGCATACCGTTGAATCGCCGTCGAAAGGATATCCCGGGCTTTTTTATCTGCCTCTTCCTTGATCTTTGCTTCATAATCCCGGACCCGGACGGCCATCTCTTGCGCCAGTTCTTTCTCCAATTCGGAGAAGAGAAACTCTTTCGCCTGTTCCACCGTCAGTCCGGAGATCTTTTCCAACTCTTCCCGTTCCTGCTGTTTTAACTCCCGCAGTTCGGCTTTGAGCTTATCCAGCTCGCTTTCTTTTTTATTCAGATTATCCTCTTTCTTCTCCAGCGCTTCCAGTTTCCGGTCAATATTGGCTTCCTTCTGTTCGATCCGTTTCTCCCAACGCTGGATCTCATTGCGCCGTTCCCGGATCTCCCGATCCAGATCATTTTTAATCCGAAGGGCTTCCTCCTTGGCTTCAAGGATCGATTCGCGTTTTTTTGCTTCGGCTTCCCGTTCGGCTTCTTGCAATATCATTTTGGCGGTTTCTTCAGCCGACCGCAGACTCATGGCGGTCCTGACTTTCTCGAAAATCACCCCGCCTGCCAATCCCAGAACAATCAATAATAAGATTAACCAAAAACCGATGCTCAACACCTCCTTTACCAAAAGCTTAATACTAAATGAAGCCGAGCAAGAACTCGGCTTCTTTTTGTTCTCCTCCAAATTTAATTCTATCTTTTTTGAAAAAAGCTGTCAAGACTCCTTATTACGGTCAAGATACGGTCTGATCTCTTCAGCGGGAAAACCCGCCGCCGACAAGCGCCGGGCCCACTTAATAACCTCTCTTTTTTCTTGCGCCGACCGGATCTCGGAAGTAAAATATTTATCCCACCAAAACCGGACAACCTCCGCCTCTTCGGCGGGCGGGTAGAAGCGGTTGAGTCCTTCCTCTACCAAGTGGGGTTCCAACCCGGCCAAACGCAGCCGGTGCCGGATATAAGCCCGGCTTTTCTTATCCACCCGGTACTTTTCGATTTGCCGACGGAGGTAACGCTCATCATCAAGGTAGTTCCACTCCCTTAGCCGCGTCACCGCCGCATCAATCTCCTCCCTTTGGTAACCTTTCCCTTCCAGTTTACGGATGAGTTCCCAAACGGAATAATCCCGCCGTCCCAGGAGCGTCAAGGCATAGGATAAGGCCGAACGGGGCGGTTTCATTTTTTCCCGGCCTTCACTTGGCCCGCTTTTGCTTCTTCCTTCGGGGCCTCCTCTTTTATACCGGGACGGTTCAGACCGTATTGCTCATAAATCACCTTTTCCACCTGCGCCAGAAGCTCCGGGTTTTTCTTCAAGAAATCAACGGCATTGTCCCTTCCTTGCCCCAGACGGGTCTCCCCATACGAGTACCAAGCTCCACTTTTATTGATTATATCCTTCTCGACCGCCAGATCCAAAATACAACCGGCCTTTGAGATGCCTTCCCCGTAAATAATATCGAATTCCGCCTCTTTAAACGGGGGCGCCACTTTGTTTTTAACCACTTTTACCTTGGTCCGGTTCCCGACAAAAT
>JAAYHY010000149.1 GCA_012735135.1 Bacillota bacterium
ATTGTATATCCTGTGCTAACGGAACAGATGCTTTGATGCTGGTGGCTATGGCCTGGGGGATTAAAGAGGGGGATGCCGTCTTTGTCCCTGATTTTACGTTTTTTGCAACAGGTGAAATTGTAGCTTTTCTAGGAGCGACTCCCGTATTCGTTGATGTAGACAGAGTTACTTTTAATATTGATCCTGAAAAATTGGAATTAATGATCCAAAAGACCATCAAAGAGGGGCGGTTATCGCCCAAAGCGATAATTCCGGTGGATCTATTTGGACTTCCTGCCAATTACCCTGAAATTGAAAGAATTGCTAAAAAATATAACCTCTTAATACTGGAAGATGGAGCACAAGGGTTTGGCGGTCATATTAATGGGAAAAAGGCATGCAACTTTGGAGATGCGGCAATTACCTCATTTTTCCCGGCCAAACCTCTGGGGTGTTATGGCGACGGTGGTGCGATTTTTACCAATGATGATGATCTGGCCACACTCATCAAATCCCTTAAGGTTCACGGGAAAGGCACTGACAAGTACGATAATGTTCGCATCGGTGTAAATTCAAGGCTGGATACCATTCAAGCCGCAATTCTCAAAGTTAAGTTTAAGGCATTCGTTGAGCATGAACTGGAAGATGTAAATAGAATATACCATCTTTATAACGAAAGATTAAAGGATATAGTGGAAATACCTGTGATTCCTGAAGGGCATTATTCCAGTTTTGCCCAGTATACGATTAAATTAAAGAGCAAAGAGCAACGTGATGGTCTACAAGCAAAATTAAAAGAACAGGGTATACCTAGTATGATCTATTACATTAAGCCCATGCATAAACAGGAGGCTTTTAAGGATTTAAAATTTGATGAGAACGATTATCAGGTAACAAATGAGCTTTGTGATATTGTGCTTTCATTACCTATGCATCCTTATTTGCGTATAGAAGATATAGATAAAGTATCAAAAGCAATTAGAGCATATTTAAGCAGATAAAGTTTATCTATCTTGCAATTGAAGAAAAAGTGTATCAGCGCTGTCGCCATGGGTTCTATAAAAGCGTGAACGTGAGGTGGTAGTAATGGGAGAACAATACCGCGCAGATGTAGATGAGATTAGTTTGTTTGATGCATGGAGGATTATAACAAACTCATTGCTCCGGATTATTATTTTTTGCTTTGTTACGACGCTAATAGTGGGGATAATAACATATTTTTTCATACCTAAAAAATACCAAAGTAGTGTCGTTTTTTATCTTGATGAAGGAAGCCAAAGTGGCCTTTCGGCTGCGTTAAGCGCGCAATTGGGAGGACTTGGCGGGCTACTACCGGTCGGTTCCGGGACTAAAGCTGATTTGTGCAGTGAGATTATTACCGCACGACAGTTTTTAAAAAGAGTTCTGGAGGCAGAGGGTTTGCCGAATGAGCCTGAAGACATAAAAAGTTTCAGAGATAGAATTAAAATTGAACTCCGTAAAACAGGTGTTTTAAGACTCAGCGTGCTTGCGGGAGAACCGGAACTCGCATACAGGTTAACGGAGCGGATCTTTGCCCAGTACCGGCAGGTAATCGAAGATCAATCGAAAAGTCTTATTTTTTCACACCGCAAGTATATGGAAGAACAGTTTGTCAAGAGTGCCCAGCGGTTGGCCATGGCGGAAGAAGCTTTGTTAGCCTTTCAGAAAAGAAATGGTATTCCGGTCTTGCCGGAAAATACAAATAAAGTGATTAACCTCTTCGCCGAACTGGAGAAGACAAGAATGCAAACGGATATTGCTCTGACCGGTGCAAAAACTGCTTTGGCGGAAATCGATAAGCACATGAGTAATGTGGCCCCATCGATAAAGGCGGAACTGACGGAATCTTTAAACCCCACTTTGCAACAGTACCAAAGAAACTTAACGGATCTGGAATTGGAGCTTGCCAAGGCTAGGGAGACATATACCGATCAGCACCCGGTTGTGAAGGGATTGCTGGCTCG
>JAAYHY010000150.1 GCA_012735135.1 Bacillota bacterium
CCCATCTACCACTTTGAAGCACGGGATCTTTACCCCCAAAGGATCCGTTACCTTTTGGCCGCCGGTTCCTCGGTTTATGCCTCGACGTCGGGCGTCATTACGGAGATCACAGGGGAAAAGGGGGGGTGGAAACTGAAGCTGGATCATGGTGAAGGGTGGCAGAGCGTTTATTATCCCTGTCCCCAAGTTTACGTCAAGGTTGGACAATGGGTGAGTCCGGGACAGGAGATCGCCAGGACCGGCCGGGAATTTTACTGGGAGATTACAAGCGGCGGCTTTCCGGTGGATCCGCGACCCTTCATTGAGGAAGCAGGTTTATGGCATTAATGTTTACCATCAAAATTCACCCTTTGGTCTACTTTCTTTTTTTTCTCTCCGGATTAACCGGGGAGATTACCCCTATGATCCTCTCCTTTTGCTCGGTGTTACTACATGAAGCGGCCCACCTGGTGACCGCCCTTGGTTTTGGTTACCATCCCTATCGGATTGAACTTTTTCCCTTCGGCGGGGTCGCCCGGATGGAAGCTTCTCTATTCAATGATCCGGTCGCCGAGGCCGTTACCGCGCTGGCCGGGCCGGTCGAAAGTATTCTCTTTGCCCTTCTCTTGCGTAGCTTCGCGCCGTTTTTGCAATTGACGGTGTTGGAGGACTGGGCCCGCATCAACTTGGGTCTCGGCCTCTTTAACCTTCTCCCCCTTTTTCCTCTGGACGGCGGGAGAATTCTCCGCTCCCTCCTTGTCCGGAGGCAAGGATATAAAAAGGCGGTCCGGCTCACCACCGGTTGGACCCGGATCGTCCTTTATCTGCTCGGGATCCCGATAACAGTTTTGGCGCTCAAAAAAACAGTCCCGGTTCACCTTCCTTTTCTCCTTTTCTTTCTTTTGCTGGCCAGCGACGCAGAAAACTATGTTTACGCCTATTTATCCCAACATACCAAAAAAAAAGCCCTCCTGTCGGAGAATGGGCTGCTTCCCTCCAAAGTTTGGATCGTTGAAGATCGAAGGAGGGTCGGCGAAGTCCTTCCTTTTTTAACCGGTAAAAACTATCATCTCTTCTTTTTGGTTGACAAACATGGTAAAATTTTAGGTGAAGTAAGCGAAGATGAATTGATCAAAATGATAAACCAGGATAATCTGTTTAACCTAAAGATCGGGGAGATCCGACAACATGTCAACCACAGACCAATGGAAGCAGGAGGGAACGAAGATTAATAATTACGAAAAAATCCTCGCGCGGGTGGAAAAACCCGCCCGTTATACCGGAGGAGAGTTAAATGCCGTAATCAAGCCATGGACCAATGTGCGGCTCCGGGTGGTTCTGGCCTTTCCTGATCTCTATGAGATTGGTTTCTCCCATCTGGGCTTACGCCTTTTATACCAGCGGATTAATGATGATCCGGCCTATTTGGCCGAACGGGTTTATGCGCCCGCCCCCGATATGGAAAGGGAATTACGGGCGGCGCAGTTACCCCTTTTTTCCTTGGAAACCCGCCATCCCCTCGACCGATTTGATGTCGTCGGTTTTACTTTACAATATGAATTGAGTTATACGAATATCTTGAATATGTTGAATCTGGCGGGAATACCTTTAAAAAGAGAAGAACGGGGGGAGGCACACCCGCTGATCATCGGGGGCGGCCCTGGCAGCTATAACCCGGAGCCCTTAGCCGCCTTTTTTGATCTTTTTTTCTTAGGCGAGGGGGAAGAGGCGATCCTTGAGATCCTGGCCATCATTGCCGACGGAAAGGAAAAAGGTAAAAGCAGGCAAGAGATTAAAGAGGCCCTCCTGAAGGTGGAAGGCGTTTATTTACCGGAGTATTATACCGTGGCCTATGGGGAGGAAGGGAAGATCGCCGCGGTTCACCCCACCCCGCCGGCGCCACCGGTTGTCCGGAAAAGAGTCCTTGCCGACTTTTCCACGGCTTATCTTCCCGATAAGGATTTGGTGCCCTGGTTGGAACCGGTCCATGACCGGGCGATGGTTGAATTATTCCGTGGCTGCACGCGGGGTTGCCGTTTCTGCCAGGCGGGGATGATCTACCGGCCGGTCCGTGAACGTTCAACCGCGGTGCTCATGGAGTATTTAAAGAAGATTATTGCCCAAACCGGCTATGAAGAGGTCTCTCTGACCTCCTTAAGCAGCGCCGACTATTCAAAGATCCAAGAACTGCTGAGCTCCCTGACGGATTGTTTCTCCGCCCAAAAGGTCAAATTCTCGCTTCCCTCTTTACGGATCGATTCCTTCTCGCCGGAACTGGCCGCCTGTTTTCAGAGCGGGCGGAAGGGGGGGCTTACTTTCGCCCCGGAGGCCGGAACTGAACGCTTACGCCGGGTGATCAACAAAAACCTCACCGACGAAGAGATTTTAGCCACCACCCGGGAAGCTTTTGCCGCCGGATGGCAACGGTTAAAACTCTATTTTATGATTGGCTTACCGACTGAAACCGAAAGGGATCTGGAGGGAATTGTTACTTTAGCCCGGGAGATTCTGTCCATTGGCCGCCATTTGCACGGACCCAAGGCCGGACGGGTCCAGGTCACGGTAAGTGTTTCCACTTTTGTGCCCAAACCCCATACCCCTTTTCAATGGCGTCCCCAGATTTCACTGGCAGAAACCGAACGCCGGCAAAATTTCCTCAAAGAACGCCTGGTTGGCCGTGGTCTTCAATTTTCCTGGCATGACCCGAGTTTAAGCCAACTCGAAGGGGTACTCTCCCGGGGGGACCGGCGTTTAGGGCAAACCTTAGTCAAGGCCTGGGAGCTTGGTTGCACCTTTGATTCCTGGCCCGACCGGTTCCGCTGGGATCTTTGGCAGGAAGCTTTCGCCGCCACCGGCTTAAAAGTGGAAGAGTATACACGGGCGCGCGCTTACGATGAGATTCTGCCCTGGGATCATTTGAGCGCCGGCTTAAAGAAATCCTATTTGCATAAGGAAGACCAATGGGCGGAGGAGGGGCGGATCACGCCCGATTGCCGCCCCCGGCAAAACTGTTCCACCTGCGGAGTATGTTCGACCCTGAACGTCCGCCCTCAATTGGCAGGAGGTGAAAAAGATTAAATACCGAATTAGATACAGTAAAACAGGGCCAGCCCGGTTTACCTCCCATTTGGATGTGATCCGCGCCTTAATCCGAACCATACGCCGGGCCGGTTTACCGGTGGCCTTTTCCTCCGGCTTTAACCCCAAACCGCAGCTGGCTTTCGGTCCTCCCTTGCCCTTGGGGGTGGAGAGTGAGGCCGAATATTTTGATCTGGAGCTAACCGTTGCTCTATCCGCGGAAGAGGTGGCCCAAGCATTAAAGCAAAACCTCCCGCCCGGCCTTGATGTCTTAACCGTTCATCAACTGGCGCCAAAGGCGCCTTCCTTAATGGCTCAGGTGACCAGTATAGACTACCGGTTTATCTTATCCCGGAAGACACCATGGAGCGATAACCAAGTAGCGGAGTGGTTTGGAGCTTTATGGTCCAGGTCTGAACTGCCCGTCACCAAAAAGACGCCAACCGGAGAGAAAAAGGTCGATCTTAGACCGTTGTGGCACGATTATAAACTGGACTTTCAAAACGATGGCTTAATCAGCTTCCGGGTGCAAGTAGCCTTCGGGCCGGGGGGGACGATTCGCCCTGATGATTTTGGTTCCTTGTTGGCCGCCGCTTTTCAAATTGAAGAGATCCGACGGACAGCGGTTACTTTTAAGGATGGAGAAAGGCGCCAAAAGGTCCATTAGGAAGTGTTAGGATGGAGAAAGAATTTTTAATTAATGTTACCCCCAGTGAAACCAGGATGGCCGTTTTGGAAGATGGCAAGTTGGTTGAACTTTCAATTGAAAGTTCTTCAGCCCAACGGCAGATCGGCAATATTTACCGGGGGAAAGTTGAAAACGTCCTCCCGGGGATGCAAGCCGCCTTTATCGATATCGGGATGGAAAAGAACGCCTTTCTCTTTATCGATGATCTCCTGCCGGAGCGGGGGGAGAACGGCTCTGCCTCGATTAGTGATTTATTACGGGAAGGACAAGAAATTATCGTCCAATTGGTCAAAGAGCCAATGGGCAATAAAGGAGCGCGGGTCGTTACCAATCTGACCATTCCTGGACGGTATCTGGTATTGATGCCAACGGTGGATTACATTGGGATTTCCCGGCGGATTGAGGATGAAAAGGAACGGGAGCGCCTGAAGAAGATCGCCGCCCACTTAAAACCAAAGGGAATGGGGTTGATTATCCGAACGGCCGCTGAAGGATTACAGGAAGAGGATTTAGAGTCCGACCGGGATTTCCTCATCAATCTATGGCAAAAAATCCTAAAAAAAACCAAAAAAGGCCCGACTCCGGCCTTGCTCTTTCATGACCATGATCTCCTTTACCGGATCCTGCGGGATCTTTTTACGAAAGAAGTAGACCGGTTGATCATCGATGATCTATCCACCTACGAGAAGGCTTTGGATATCCTTAGTGGTCTAGGACCTCATTTACGCGAGAAAGTTAAATTGTTCACCGGAACTTCCTTATTCTCCGTTTACGGAGTGGAACACCAAATTGAGCAGGCTTTACAACGGAAAATCTGGCTGGAAACCGGCGCTTATCTGGTTTTTGATCAGACCGAAGCCTTGACGGTGGTAGATGTCAATACCGGGAAATTTACCGGTTCCACTTGCTTGGAAGATACCGTTTTTCACACGAATTTAGCCGCCGCGAAGGAAATTGCCCGCCAAATCCGGTTACGGAATATCGGTGGAATTATTATCATTGACTTTATCGATATGTGTGATGAAGGCAGCAGGAAGCAAGTCTTGGATTGCCTGGCCGTTGAACTGCAAAAAGATAAGGTGAAAACGAATATCCTCGGTTTCACCTCTTTGGGCCTCCTGGAGATGACTAGAAAAAAAACCCGTCCCAGTCTGCGGGAACAGTTGCAACAAACCTGTTCTTGCTGCGAGGGAACGGGTTACAAATATTCTTTGGAAACCCAAACCGCCCGTGCCGAACGGCGGATCATGGAATTGGGCGCCGATTACCCCAAAGCCGAGGCTTTACTGGTTGGGGTGAATCCGGCCATTGCCGCCCTGCTCATCGGCCCCGGTGGCGCCCGTTTGGGTTCGCTGGAAAAGATGACCAAGAAAACTATTTTTATCCGGGGGAAAGACGAGATCCCCTTGGCTGAAGCCCGGATCATTGCCGCGGGAAACAAGGATCATATCCAGGAATCGGCGCTGCCGGTTAAAGAAGGTGAGGAACTGGAACTAGAGGTCCTCGAACCCCATTTAAACAACCCGGCGGACGGCATTGCCCGGTTGGACGGGTATATTATTGATATTGAAAACGCGGGCGGCCTTGTGGGTCAACGGGTTAAAGTTAAAATTGAGAAGCTGTTTAAGACATATGCGAAAGCGGTGATCTGTCATTGACAGGAGGACCTGTGGATGGTATTATATTTGTTGTGGGTTTTTAAACCCGTTGCAACCGCCCAGTTTTGGCTAGAAAAACCAATTTGGTGCCAAAACTGGCGAGTCTAAACGGAGGTGGATCGGATGTACGCAATCGTCGAAACCGGAGGTAAACAGTACCGGGTTCAAGCCGGGGATCAATTTAACGTCGAGAAATTACCCGGTGAAGTAGGTTCCGAAGTGGTACTGGACCGGGTTTTACTCATCGGCGGGGAAGAAACCAAGGTGGGAACCCCCTATGTGGCGGGCGCCAAAGTTAAAGCAGTGATTGTTCAACAGGACAAAGCCCGGAAAATATTGGTCTTTCGCTACAAACCAAAGAAAAACATTAGAAAAAGGTATGGACACCGGCAACCCTTTACCCGGTTACAGGTTGTCGCCATCGAAGCCTAATGACTTTGGTACGGTTCTTCCGGAAAACAGGGCGTTTTGTTGGCTTTGAAGCGAAAGGGCACACCGGTTACGCCCCGTCCGGACAAGATATTGTTTGCGCCGGGATCTCCACCCTGCTCCAAACGGCCGTTTTAGGCCTTAAAGAACTGGCGGACGTAGATTTGCAAGTCAAGCAAGAGCCGAAAAGTGGTTTGTTAATTTGCCGGCTGGGAGAGACCGTGGACGAAGAGAAATTGGCGAAGGCTGATTTGATTTTAAACCTTACGTTTCTTGGTTTACAGCAAATTGTGGCGGATTATCGGAAATACGTGCAAATATCCTTTGAGGAGGTGCAAGAGAATGAAGTTTAATCTGCAATTTTTCGCGCATAAAAAAGGGGTCGGCAGCACCAGAAACGGCCGGGACAGTCAGGCGCAGCGTTTAGGGGTGAAGAGGTTCGCCGGACAACAAGTTCAGGCTGGAAATATTCTCGTCCGTCAACGGGGAACCAAATTCCATCCCGGCAATAATGTGGGGATTGGAAAGGATGACACCCTCTACGCTTTAATCGATGGTTATGTTGCATTTGAACGGAAAGGGAAGAACGATAAAAAAGTCAGTGTTTACGCCGAGCCGGTCATCACTGCTTAATACCGAAAAAACCGCCAAAGGGCGGTTTTTTTAAACCTCATTTCCCTGGAGGAAAGGACCAAACCCCATATGTGGGGATCTTTCTTTATAGTCTCTGATTTTTTATTCCTGGAGAATTTAACCGCTCTTCACCTTTATGCGTTCGAAAGGATAATCAGGAACTCCGGTAGAATAATATGTAAAAACATGGTCTATGGCTAAAGGAGTTAAGGTATGTTTATTGACGAAGTAACCATTCAAGTGTTGGCCGGAAAAGGCGGGGACGGTGTGGTCAGTTTCCGCCGGGAAAAATACGTGCCGATGGGCGGTCCCGACGGGGGCGACGGGGGCGATGGAGGCAGCGTTTACCTCCAGGCCGATGAGGGCTACACGACTTTAAGTCATCTCCGTTATAAGAAAAGATATAAGGCCGGAGCCGGCCAGAACGGCAGGGGTAGTAAATGCACAGGGAAAAAAGGTGAAGATTTAATCATTAAGGTGCCGGTCGGTACGATGGTACGGAAAAATAACCGGCTCATCGCGGACCTGACCACCCATAACGAGCGTTGCTTAGTCGCCAAAGGTGGGCGGGGAGGCCGTGGTAATGCCCGGTTTACCGGCGCTTCCCACCAAACCCCCCGCTTTGCCGAGAGGGGGGAAAACGGGGAGGAGGCCGTTCTGGACCTGGAACTGAAGGTCTTAGCTGATGTGGGTTTAATTGGTTATCCCAACGCCGGTAAATCTACCTTTTTAACGGCGATTTCGGCCGCCCGTCCAAAAGTAGCGGCTTATCCATTTACCACCCTGCATCCGGTCTTGGGTGTGGTGGAACTAGGCGAAGATAGCTTTGTGGTGGCGGATCTTCCCGGTTTAATTAAAGGAGCCCACCAAGGAACCGGTCTGGGGATCGAATTTCTGAAACATGTGGAACGGACCCGCCTCCTGGCCCATCTCGTGGATTTATCGGCCCCGGCCCCCTGGGATGCCTTTGTCGAAATCAACCAGGAACTGGCCGGTTATAGTGAGGAGTTAGCGCGGAAACCTCAGTTGGTGCTCGGGACAAAAATCGATCTTCCTGCTGCCGCTGCCAAAAAAGAGGAATTCAAGACGAAAATCACCCAACTCGGTTATGAAGTTGATTTTATCTCTGCGGCCACCGGTGAGAACATCCGCCCGGTTTTATTCCGGATCCTGACCAAGCTTCGCACCCTGCCGAAGGTTGGCAAACTGGAAGTGGAGCCCGAAAGGGAAGCAGCCCGCACACCCCAGCGCGTACCGGAGTTTTCCCTTGTTAAGGAAGGGGATGGTGCTTACCGGATCGCCGGCGAAGATCTGATCAAAAAATTAAACCGCTTTAATCTGGAACAGACCGAAGCCTTACTTCGTTTAGATAGACTCTTAAAGAAATGGGGAATTCTTACCGCCTTGGAAGAAGCAGGAGTAAAGGAGGGGGATCTGGTTCGGATTGGGGATTTTGAATTTGTCTTTGAACCTGAGGACTACTAATTATCTTATTTTTTAGGAGGTTAAAAAAACATGTCCTGCTTGGATTGCGGGAACTGTAAAAAAGACAGCGAACTTTATTTTTGTCCTGCCCAAAACGAATTTGTCATCCGGGAAAAGACCATTATTCGTGAACGGGAGACCCGATGGAAAAAAGGAGACCCCCGTTATGAATCCCAACGTCGGCGGCAAAGAAAAGACCGGGAAGATCTGAAGATAAGTTAAATTTTTGTATCAGACACTGTAACCGCAGTGTCTTTTTATTAGCAAGAGGATAAAAAACCAAAAATTTATAGTATAATTGAGAAAATGACTCAAATCAACCGGGAAGTGGGGGTTTTTTTTGAAAAAGCGCAGCCGGCTGAAAGAAGCCCAAAAAATAGTAGTGAAAATAGGAACGAGTAGTATAACCTATCCTTCCGGACGTCTCAACCTGACCAACATGGAGCTTGTGGTCAGGCAAATTGCGGATCTACATAACTCCGGAAAGGAAGTGGTGTTGGTCTCCTCCGGCGCGGTGGGAGCCGGCGTCGGTGAACTAGGTCTGACCAGCAAACCGCGGACGATCCCGGAACGGCAAGCGGTCGCCGCCGTAGGACAAGGTTTTTTAATGCAGGTTTATAACCGGTTATTTCTCCAATACGGAATCATTACCGCCCAAATTTTGCTCACCCGGGAAGATATGAGCGATCGCCGTCGTTATTTAAACGCCCGGAATACCCTGCTGATGTTGACCAAAGAGTACCATGCGTTGCCCATTATTAATGAAAATGATACGGTGGCTACGGAAGAATTACAGCTCCGGTTCGGGGATAATGATACCTTGGCGGCTTTGGTCGCCGGTCTAATCGGGGCCGATCTACTGGTTCTCCTTTCGGATATCGGGGGTTTATATACCGGGGACCCCCGGAAGGATCCAAAGGCGACCCTGATCCCGGAAGTAAACGAAATTTCCCCCGCCATCTGGTCCGTAGCCGGCCAAGCCGGAACCGGACGCGGAACCGGCGGCATGATCACCAAACTGGAAGCGGCGCGGATCGCGACCCGTTCCGGGATTACGATGGTGCTGGCTTCCTGCGAGGAAGAAGATATTTTACGCCGGATTCTGGCCGGTGAGGAAGTGGGGACGATCTTTCTCCCCAATGACGACAGTTTGGTCCAGCGGGAAAGATGGATTGCCTTTGCCGGACAACCCCAGGGTGAAGTGATTGTTGATGCGGGAGCGGTCAATGCCCTTCTGGTCGGCAAAAAGAGTTTGCTCCCGTCCGGGGTCATCGGCGTCCAAGGTAAATTTGGGGTTGGTGATCTAATCCGGGTGCTGGATCCGTCGGCGAAAGAGATCGCCCGGGGATTAAGTAATTTCAGTTCAGAGGAGATTGATAAGATCAAAGGGGCCAATACCGGAGAGCTCCCGAAGGTGCTTGGCTACAAAACCTTTGAAGAAGTCATCCACCGGAATAATCTGGTTTGTTTGGAATAAGGGGGGAATGGTTTGAAGATTGAAGAATACGTTTTATCCCTGGGACAAAAGGCAAAAGCGGCCGCCTTCACCATGGCGAAACTGGGGGCCACGGAGAAAAACCATGCTTTACTGGCGATTGCCGACGCTCTAATCGCCAATGAAGAACGGATCCTTGCCGTCAACCGGGAAGAGGTGGCGACGGCGGAAGCGGCCGGTCTGAAAAGCAGCTTTGTAGAGCGGTTGACCCTCAACCGGGCACGAATTGCCGGGATGGTGGAGGGCATCCGTGAGATCGTCCGGCTGGATGACCCGGTCGGTAATATTGAGCGGATGTGGCAACGTCCCAATGGTTTACAGATCGGTCAAGTCCGGGTCCCCCTGGGGGTGGTGGCCATAATCTATGAAGCCCGGCCCAATGTCACGGTGGACGCGGCAGCTTTATGTTTGAAAACCGGCAATAGCGTCCTCCTCCGCGGCGGCTCGGAAGCCCTGCGGACCAATGAGGTTTTGGTCGAAGTAATGCGGGAAGCCTTGAGCCGCACCGCCGTCCCCCAGGATGCGCTCCAATTAATTGCTTCCCCCCAACGGGAAGCCGCGGTTGTGCTGATGAAGATGCGGGAGTATGTAGATGTGCTGATCCCCCGGGGTGGCGCCGGTTTAATCAAAACCGTGGTCGACAACGCGCAGGTGCCCGTCATTGAAACCGGGGTGGGGAACTGCCATATTTTTGTTGATGCCAGCGCCCAGTTGCCAGCGGCGGTCGAGATCGTGCTCAATGCGAAAACGCAGCGCCCCTCGGTCTGTAATGCCCTGGAAACCCTTCTGGTTCATCAAGAGATCGCCCCCCGTTTTCTTCCCCTCTGCGGGGAGGAGCTACGCCGCGCCGGCGTGGAAATCCGGGGTTGTCCACAAACCCTGTCTTACCTGCCTTGGGCGGAGCCAGCCACGCCGGAGGATTGGGCCACCGAATATCTGGATCTGACGTTGGCGGTAAAAGTGGTCCCGGATTTTGCGGCTGCCGTTGACCATATTCACCGGTATGGAACCGGCCATTCGGAGAGTATCCTTACTACTGACTATGCGGCCGCCCGCCGTTTCCTCCAGGAAGTGGACGCCGCCGCCGTTTATGTTAATGCATCCACCCGGTTTACCGATGGTTTTGAGTTCGGGTTCGGCGCCGAAGTAGGGATTTCCACCCAAAAGTTGCACGCCCGCGGACCAATGGGCCTTCAAGCGTTAACCACGATCAAATACATTATTTATGGCGACGGACAAATCCGAAAATGAACAGGATTGGGATTTACGGGGGAAGTTTTGACCCGATCCACCTCGGCCATTTACTCCTGGCGGAAGCAGCCCGGGAAGAACTCCAGTTGGAAAAGGTCATCTTTGTCCCGGCTTTACAATCGCCTTTAAAAAACCATGCGCCTCTGGTCAGTGACGGTGACCGTTTAGAACTGATTAAACTGGCCATCGCCGATAATCCCTTCTTCACCTTTTCCCCGGTGGAACTGGAAAGGGAGCCGCCTTCCTACACTGTTGACACCTTGCTTTATTTTCGCCGGGTTTACCCCGACCGGAAGCTCTTTCTATTAATGGGGCAGGATGCTTTGAACACCCTTTCCGCCTGGCATCAATTTTCTCTCCTTTTTACTTTAGCCTGCGTGGCGGTGGGCGTCCGTCCCGGTTTTGCGCCCGCTTTACCCCCGGATCTGGAAGAGTACCGGCGCCCATCGGCAAAAAGTAAGGGTATAATCTTCTTC
>JAAYHY010000151.1 GCA_012735135.1 Bacillota bacterium
CCTGTAGAGTTTGGGGTAATTCCCAGTGGTAAAGGGTGAGCATCGGCTCAATTCCCCGCCGTAAAAGACCATCAATTAAGCGGGCGTAAAAATCCACCCCTTTTCGGTTCAGCGTTCCATACCCCTCCGGAAAAATCCGCGGCCAAGCTGTAGAGAAACGGTACATCTCAATGCCCAACGCAGACATCAGATCTAAGTCCGCTTCGTACCGGCGATAATGATCACAGGCCAACGCAGGAGTGTCATTGTTAAAAACATTTCCTGGCTTGGCGGCAAATACTTCCCAGCTCGACTTGCCACTGCCATCCGCTGATAAAGACCCCTCGATTTGTAAAGCGGAAGTCGCTACTCCTAGATAAAAATCTTTTTTGTGCATACATACATCTCTCCTTGTTATGATTCTCTATGGTTTCTTCCAAGAATCCTGCGTTGCTGCTTTACACCGGCTGTTTGTCCCGTTTCTACCCTTTAATCGAACCGTAGGTTAAACCGGCAATCAGTTGTCGCGACATGAACAAAAAGACGGTAACCAACGGAAGCACAGCGATGGAAGCACCAACCATAATTGCCCCATAGTCGGTTTGGGCCTGGCCCTGGAAGGAACGGAGCGCCACCGGGATTGTATAGGTCATTTTATCCCTGAGGATAACCAGTGGACCCATAAAGTTGTCCCAGGAACCCAAAAAAGTAATAATGCCCAAGGCAGCTAAACCCGGTTTGATAATGGGTAAGACAATCCGGCTATAAATCCCGAACTCAGAGCAACCGTCGATGCGGGCTGCATCAACGAGCGCCAAAGGAACCGCACCCGTAATATACTGGCGTAATAAATAAATACCATACGCGCTGGCCGCCCCCGGGAGATAAAGGGCGCGGGGCGTATTGATCCAGCCAAAGTATCTCATCATAATGAAAAAGGGGATAATCCCCAGCAGAGCCGGGATCATGATTGTTGCCAACATAATGGTGAATAAGACTTTTTTCCCTTTAAACTCATAGATGGCAAACCCATACCCTCCCAACGAACAAAAGAACAATGTGGTGACGGTCGCCATGACTGCGATGTAGATACTGTTCCAGACATTACGCCAAAAGGGCAATCTTGCTAATAGGATTCGGTAATTGTCGGCTAAAGCGCGGCCAAACCACAAGGGCGGTGGGAAAGCAAAGATCTCGGATAAGCTACGCGTCGATAAAACCATCATGTACCAGAAGGGATATAGGGTTATCATGGTCCAAAGCAGAAGGGGCAGGTATAAGCATAGCTTAATCCCGGTCTTTTTGAGGACCGCCCCCATTCCCGGCTGAGGTTCCAGGAGAAGAGGCGCTTGGTCTTGTCCCATTTTCAACTTAACTAACCCCCTCATCGGAACGTAATAGCTTTCGAGAAAGAAAACTGAAAATAAAGATTAACACAAAAACCAAGTAAGAGATGGCTGCCGCACTGCCAAAATACCCCCACTCAAAACCGGTTTGGTACAAATACATGGCCAACGTATAACCGGCTCGTCCGGTCCCTCCATCTTTACCGACCATAATAAAGGGTTCATTGAAAATTTGCAGGCCGCCAATGATCGACATCGTTACCGCAAACTGAATCACCGGTCGCAGCGAAGGAAGGGTAATCTTAAAAAACACCTGATACCATTTGGCCCCATCCACGCGGGCGGCTTCATATAATTCTTGCGGGATCGTTTGCAGTCCGGCTAAATACAGAATGGTGTTCCACCCGGTCCATCGCCAGATAATCTGGGTAGAAATAGCCGGCAGCATTAAGGAGGTAGACCCAAGCCATTTCAGTGGTGGATCTAAACGCAACCAGTTAAAGACGGTTTGAAAAAAGGGAAGCTTATTTACGGAAACTAACAGATAATTTAGAAAACCATACGGATATCCAAACAAAATGGCAAAAACCATAGACACCGCCACGGTTGAAGTTATGTAAGGTAAAAACAGGGTAGTCTTAAAGAAGCTCTTGAACTTAACAAAACCAAGGTTGATAATAAAGGCAAAGAACAAACCAAGAACATGCTGTGGCACAGAACTTTCGATGGTAAGGATGATCGTGTTTTTTAAAGCCTGCCAAAAAAGGGGATCGGTCAAAGTGTACCAATAATTTTCCCATCCAATATATACCATGGGCGAATTGGCGATCCCATTCCAGTCATGAAAACTCAAATAGAGGGCAAAAAAGATCGGAAAAGCACCGAACACAAGGAAAAAAACAAAAAAAGGAGAAATAAACAAGTAAGGGGCTTTCCTACGGATAAACCGGTCCACTTTATTCCCGAAAGATAGCTCTACCATGTAAATCCCTCTTTCTTTTTGAATAGGGAGGAGGAAGGGGCGGCTCCCTTCCTCCGTGCTTCCATTAGCGCCCTCTTCTTACTCTACGTTCAATCTGGGTTTTGGCATCTTGGAGAGCTCGATCGACCGGTTTTCCTTCCTGAAGGACAGCCCCTAATTCTGTAGTAATCACTGAATTGGCCACATTATCAAAGCGATTCGTAACTACTTCCGGAACACGTTTTGCAATATCGATCCATAAGAGACGGGCTTGTTGACCGGCGAAGAAATCCATTTTTTCCTCGAAGATTTTATCTTCCCAGGTGGCCATCCAGGCCGGGAAACAATCGGCTACTTCAAAACAGGTTTTTTGCGCGTTAAGATCGGTGCAGATAAATTCGATAAAAGCCCATGCTTCTTCTTTATTTTTACTTTGTTCCGGAATGGCCAGGAAAGTACCGCCCCAGTAACCGGCCATCCTTTTCTCTCCAGGCCGCAAGGCCGGCCACTCGGTTACTCCCCATTTTCCTGCCGTGTCAGGCGCCATCCAGTTTTTCAGATGTCCTCCTAACCAAGCGCCACTCGGTTCATAAGCAACCGTTCCGTTTTGGAAAGCAACATACCATTCGTTGGTCCAAGCGGCAATCCCCCCGGCCAGCCCATTATCTTGGAATTTTTTCGCCCATTCGAAGGCTAGACGGAAACGTTCACTATCAACCTGACAAATGCCTTGTTCATCAAAGTATAATTCGGGTGAGGAACGGATAATCATCCAAGCAATACTGGTCGCGTCGGAGATAAGCCAGGTATCATTTTTCCCGTCACCGTCCAGATCTTTAGATACTTTTTTACCGACTTCAAACAAATCTTCGATCGTCTTGATCTCTTCAATCTTAATACCGTGTTCGGCAAAGACGTCCCGCCGGTAAAAGGCGCATCCGGGAGCGATATCCGACGGCATGGCAATCAACCGTCCATCATTGGACATCCCCTGTGCCCAAGTATAAGGGGTTACTCCGTTTCGATACCGGCCGGCGTTAAAGGGCGGTCGCAACAGATCGACCAAACCACCTTCGGCGACAAACTGCGCGATATAGCCTATTTCAACCGCCGCAACATCGGGAGCACCTTCACCGGCGGCCAAGGCGGTTACCAACTGACTGTGGTGATCCCCAAAACCCAGCGACTTAATTTCCACTTCAATCTGGGGATACTTCTTGTAAAAATCGGGGAGTACCGCCGCATAGGCCTCGTCCAAGGCCGGAAAAACACCAACGGTGATTTTGGTTTTTGGCGCTGCTTCTAAACTTAACGTTGCAACCAACAACAAGATTAGCAAGAGCAAACCAAGTTTTTTCATTAGAAGAAACCCTCCTTATGTTTTGTTCAGAAAGTATTCTTCTGGCGTCCTCTCAACTTTTAAATCCGTATAGGAAAATCACCCCCTTTGGCTTATTGGTGTAGATCCGCACCGCAAGACGCCCTCACGACCAAAGAAGTTTGAAGGATCACATGGGTGGGTTCTACTTCTTCGCCGGAAAGGATGGCAAGCATTTTGCGGGCGGCAACAACCCCCATTTCCATAATGGGTTGCCGGACCGTCGTCAGCGGCGGATAAAAAGATTGAGCGACAATGGAATCATCAAAACCGATCACCGCCATGTCTTTCGGTACGGAAAAACCCTTTTTAAAAAGACAATGAATTGCCCCAATGGCCATTAAATCGCTGAAGGCAAAAACTGCCGTCGGCGGGGAAGGTAAAGCCAGGAGTTTTTCCATCTCCCGTTCGCCACTGGGTAATAAGTAATCTCCTTCTCTAACCATTGTGGAGTCAAAGGGTAAATTGTATTGTTTTAACGCATCCTGATAACCCAACAACCGTTCCTGACTCTCTCTAAAACTGGGGGGACTGGAAATCACAGCAATTCTGGTATGCCCCAATTTAATCAGATGCTCGGTCGCTTGAAAGGCGCCCTGGTAATTATCGATCTCCACTGAACTTACTTGTTTACCAACATTACCGTCAATCACGACAACGGGAAAATTATCTCTCTTTAAAGCCAAGATTGCCTTCTCCCCAATCTGCCGGGGAGTTGTGATAATTAGTCCATCAACCTTCTTTTCTTTAAGCATTTTGGCTAGCCGGTACTCTTTGGACTGGACCCGGGAGACAATCAGATTAAAATCATTGTTTTGCAACACCTGTTCAACACCCATAATAATCGGGCCATGGAACACCCCTTGTAAATCGGGAGCAATTAAACCGATAACCTTCGCCCGCCGTAAGGAAAGACTCCTGGCTTGGGCATTGGGTTGATATTTCAACTCTCTTATTGCCTTCATCACCTTGGCATAGGTTTCCGAACTAACCGGACGGTTATTTAAGACTCGAGAAACCGTAGCCTTCGAAACCCCGGCCAATTTTGCCACTTCGTTAATGGTCGCCATTTCTTAACTCCTTTTTTGTACTGGTTTCATTAATAATTGGTTAAGCTGTCCCTGTTAAATGCATACTTTTAGGGGTGTAAAATTATTATACCTGATAATATTTTATATACAATTTAAACCGGTTTCATTACAATTATTCTACGCTTTCCTTTATGATCCTTTTTTTTGATCAATATTTTTAAAAAAAGAGATCCTTTTCCAAGGATCCCTTTTCCAACTTAGCAATAAACTTTCCTCCTCATTTATTTCGTTCGTCCCGCCCCCAGCTATAAAACTACTTCTCCAGGTCCATGGTCAATCCGTAGCCGTAAGCAAATAATGGATCGTAGTCCTCATCACCATAATTAATCGGGAGCTGATCCAGACTTTTGGGCCAGGTAACCGGTAATTTCCCCGAGAAATTGTAATCACCGAAAAGCACATCGGCGATGCCCTGACCTTCGGTCCCAGGTAGCCAAGCGGCCACGACGGCGTCCCAATCCTTTAAATACTCGGTAATCATTAGTGGCCTGCCCGAAACTATAATTACCACTACTGGTTTACCTGCTGCTTTCACTTTTTCAAGGACTTGTAAATCCTGCCAAGCCAAAGTCAGCTTATTGTTATCCCCGACCCCTTCGGCATAGGGCTTTTCCCCCACAACCACCACGGCAACCTCCGCGGCGTTCAAGTCGGAGACAATCCGGCCTTGACCTTTAATTGCGCTTTCAATGCCGGCCCGAATTGTCGTCCCGTTAGTGATCCGGCCGCTCGCCCCTTGCCAAGTGATCGTCCAACCGCCACACTGATTGCCGATATCGTCGGCGTTCGAGCCATCAATATAAATCCGGGCCGTTTTGGCGAGGGGGAGCAGATTATCCTCATTTTTCAGCAGGACCAAGGATTTACGGACCGCTTCCCTTGCCACCATCCGGTGGGCGGCGCAGCCAATTACCCCTTCCGCCAAAAGGGCGCGGTCGGTATAAGGTGCTTCAAACAGGCCGGCTTGAAACTTAATCCGCAAAATCCGGCGGACCGCATCATTAATCCGTTCCTCACTGACATCCCCATTAAGCACCGCCTCTTTCAGCGTAAGAATAAAGCTCCGCCACTTGTTTGGCTCCATAAACATATCAATACCGGCATTAACCGCCCGCACAACTTTACTGTAATAATCAGGAGCATCAATCTCCTTGATGCCTTCCCAATCGGTCACCACAATCCCGTTAAACCCCAATTCCTTTTTCAGCACATCGGTGATTAAATACTTATGCTCATGCATCTTCAGCCCCTGGTAACTATTGAAAGAGACCATCACCGAACCGACCCCCGCTTTAACCGCCTCCACATATCCGGGCAGGTGGATGGCTCTTAATTCTTCCTCACTGACGGTCACATCACCCCGGTCGATCCAAAAGCCACCGTCACCGGTTCCCCAGTTCGTTCCGCCGTCCCCCAGGTAATGTTTGGCGGTGGCGACCACATACCGGCCTTTCATTTCCCCATTGGGTCCTTGCAGTCCTTTGATGTACGGGCCGACCAGCAACCGTTGGAGTTCGGGCGTTTCACCAAAGCTTTCGTAGGTTCGCCCCCACCGTTCGTCCCTGGCCACCGCCACACAGGGACTAAAAGTCCAATCAACGCCAGTGGCGGCGGTTTCCAACGCGGTGATCTCGCCAATCCGCCGTAATAACTCCGGATCCCTCGCCGCGCCCAGCCCAATATTATGGGGAAAGATGGTCGCTCCTTTTAAGTTGTTATGTCCGTGCACGGCATCGGTCCCGTAGATAATCGGTATGCCCAAACGGGTGTTGAGCGCCGCTTGTTGATAATTATCGTACATTTTTGCCCAGCTTTGCGGAGTATTCGGTTGGGGGGAAGAGCCACCGCCGCTCAAGACGGAACCAATGAAAAAGGTGGCTACTTCTTTCGGTTGAATCGAGCCCCTTTCCGCCTGGGTCATTTGGCCAATTTTTTCGTCAAGGGTCATCCGGGACAATAGATCTTCCACCCGTAAGTCAATCGGCGCCTTTGCCTCTTTATAGAGCGGAACTTCTTCCGACCCTGACTGGGCAAGACCCTGGCTCATCAAAACCACAAACAGACAAAAGACCAATAACCATTTTCGCTTAATCATTTTTCGACCCCTCCGGTATTTTTTAGTTGAAAACTGGAATTGGTTGTTCATACCGACAACCGACGGTATAGACCACCGCTAATTTAATCAAAGTCGGGTGAACAACTTAAGCTAATTTCTAGATAATCGTTCATGCCGGACGCACTAAAAAAGTTATTGGCTACCTCCCGGTAGCCAATAACTTTTTCTACTATGGTCGGTTTCGAAATGTATGAAGCTTGTTAGGATTATTCGTAAAATGCTTCATACTTCGCGCGCCGTTCGTCGATGATGGCCTGACCGCCGGAGCGGAGGTAGTCTTGCATACCGGCGTCGAAGACCTTGTCAAAGTCTTGGGGTTTCGCCACCACGGCTTGGACCAGGAAGTTATCCCGTTATTCGGTCAGCGCCGGGCCCATGCCTTCCTCGGCTTTAATCTCACCGACATTGAAATACGGGGTATACCGGGCATGATTGTCGGTCAGCTGGTAAGCCTTTTCAATGAAGCGCTTATCCACCATGTCGTAACCCAAAGCCACCGATTTTGCGGTCAGGGCAGGATCGCCAAGATCAAGACCGTTAATGGTGATGGTATAGTCGATGTTCTGGAGCGAGTTCATGATCATGTCGCCAGTGGCCGCAATATTCTGAATGGAACCGTCCGCGAGCACCTTATGGTTAGTACCCTCAACACCGATTTGGAGGAAGCGACGGTTCTCCAACTTGGTAATCCAGTTGAGGTAGAGCATGGAAGCGAGCGGCTCGTCGTTGGTCGCCGGGAAGAACACTTTCCGGTCATTCCCCGGAGCAAGGTACTTCCGGTAGATCCCGGCATCATTCTTGAAGGGTTCAACCGCGATAAAGGCCGCATCCGGGCCGGCCATTTGCTGTAATTGATAATGGATGCTGTCTTTACCGTTCCGGTACGGATAATCCCAGTTATGCATAAAGGCGCCCACATAACCGGCTTTGATATTATTATCTTCGGTCCCATCACCGGGGCCATAGAGCGGGAAGTCTTTCCAAATTAAACCTTCATTGTACCATTGGTTAAGTTTCCGGATCCCTTCTTTGTAACCGGGGTAGAGGAGTCGCCTGTCGTCAAAGCCGTAAACGTACATCTCTTTGTCGGTAATACTCTCAGGAACAAAGGACAAAATCATATGCTCATTCCGCCAGCCGATGTCATAACTGGTGGAGTAGGGGATCATCTTATCCGCGTCTTTGCCTAACAAGAGTTCGGCGTTGTTTTTGAAGGCCCGCAGCATGTTCTCAAATTCTTCAAGAGATCTCGGTTCGGGCAGGTTTAGTTTCTTCAACCAGTCTTCCCGGACAAAACAATTAACCCGCTTATTCTGGAAGAGTCTGGCTTCAATCGCCCAAACTGTGCCGGTAACCGGGTCCTGGTTCCACAAGAGGAATCTCTCACCCAAAAAATCCCAGAGATCGGGGAACAATTCTTTGTATTCTTCAGACAAGTAAGGTGACATATCCAGCACGCCGCCCATGTTTGCGTAAGTTAAAATTGTCGGATAGCTGTAAGTAACGCAAACGTCGGGCGCATCCCCGGCCGCCAGGAGGTTGTTCAGCACTTCCACCTCAGTCCAACGGGGAACCGGCACAAACTCCACCAGCACATTATGATCCCGGAGCATACCTTCTTTTATGTATTTGGTAAAAAAGTTGTCTTCCGGTTTGGACCCTCCCGGATTACCCCGGTCGTAAACTTCGACGGTGATTTTTCTTGTTTTCAGAAACCGGCCATTTGCATCAAGCTCCGGGAATTTGGAAGCCGACAGAATTGTCCCTGCAAAGCAGGCCGTCAACAAGAGAACAATTAAGAGAGTAAACAACACGACCGAACGGTTTTTCCTCATCAGTAATCCTCCTCCTTTTTTTATTTATTTATTTTGTTAAATGTGGCCGCATAGCCACATATTAACCTTTGATGGCCCCCAAGGTTGCGCCATGAATAAAATACTTTTGCAACCAGGGATAGACAAAGAGAATCGGGACGGTGGCAAACATGACGGTTGCCGCCTGCAAGGATTGGGTGAGTCCCGGGGCAGTAAAACCTTCCTGCGTTTGGATATCAATGCTCGTAATACTCTTTAAGATGTTGTAGAGCAACAACTGGATTGGGTAATACTCCCGTTTATTCATAAACATCAAGGCGTCGGAAAAGCCGTTCCAACGGCCGACCGCATAGAAGAGGGATAAAGTGGCAAGCACCGGCTTGGATAAGGGAAGATAAATGTGGATTAAAATACGGACCGGGCCGGCCCCGTCAATCTCCGCCGACTCGCGCAGACTATCCGGGATCCCATAAAAGAAACTCCGCATGATAATCATATTAAAGACGTTTAAGCAATAGGGTATTACCAGCACCGCCGGGCGGTTTAACAACTTGAGATCCTTCAGTAACAAATAGGTAGGAATTGTCCCCGCGTTAAAATACATGGTAAGGAGGATCATCCCGTTAATGAGCCGGCGTCCTTTCAACTTATCATAGATCAACGGATAGGCACACAGCGTCGTCATGGTCATGGAGACAATCACACCTATAACCGTCAAATATGCCGTCCACACTAGGGACCAGGTGTATTTCGAGTCGCTCAGCACCGCCTTGTAGGCATCAAGGGTAAAACCCTTGGGCCAGATCGTCACTTCGTTCCGGATTAACGCCTGCGCGGAACTGAGGGAACGGGCCGCAATATTCAGCATGGGCAGCAAACAAGCAAGCACCAGAAGAAAGCATAAGAAAGCAACAAATAAATCGCCGGCTTTTGACCTTTTTGTTTTAATCATAATCCTCTGCCCCCCTCACCAAACACCGCGTTCACCAAATTTTTTCGCCAAGGCATTCGCCGTAAACAGGAAGATGACACAAACCACCGACTGGAAGAGCCCCACCGCCGTGGTCAGCGAAAATTGCAAGCCCCGGATCCCGTTGGTATAGATGAAAGTCGCAATCACATTGGATACGTTATTGACTAGATTGTTACTTAAAGCGTAAGGCCGGTCGAACTCGCTGCCCAGAATACGCCCTAAGTTCAGGATGAGCAGGGTAATAATGGTCGGCCGGAGACCGGGTAAAGTAATGTGCCATATGCTCCGCAACCGGCCGGCGCCGTCAATGGCCGCTGCTTCATATAATTGGGGGTCGATATTGGTCAGCGCCGCCAGATAGATAATGGTATTCCAACCAACGCTCTTCCAAACCCCCAAAAAGACGTAGGTCCAGACCCAGTGGGCGGAGTCATTCAGAAACGGGATACTTTCAAAACCTAAGCGGTTCAGGACAATATTGACCAGACCACTGGTGGGCGCAAAAAGCTGCACCGCCAAACCGGAAACAATAATCCACGAAAGAAAATGGGGCATGTAGGCAACGGTCTGAGTAAAACGTTTAAACCGTTTATAGGGTAGCTCATTAAGGAGGATCGCCAAGATAATGGGGGCCGGAAAACCAACCAGCAAATCAAGGAAGTTAAGCATAATGGTGTTCCGTAAAGCAAAAAGAAAATCCCGGTTCGAAAAAGCCTTAATAAAATACTCAAAACCATAATTGTCCGCCCAGGGCATTTCCCAAGGGCTCTTCACAATACTGTATTTTTTAAAGGCAATCTGGATATAGGTCATGGGGATGTATTTGAAAACGATAAAATAAATGATTGGTAAAAGCAGCATCGCATAAAGGGTCCAATACTTTTTTAAATAGTTCCGTGCCCTTATTCTCCTTTTGGATAACGGATCTGCTACAGCTGTCATCATCGTCTCACCCTCACTCGTTAGTATTTTTTTGATCCGGTATCGAAAACGTTTGTGATTTTTTTGGAAAAAATAATCCTTTGATGCATCATCGGACCGTCCTAAGTAATTAGCTATTCAATCAATTTATTCAATTTATTCTATCACCTCCCCCAAAATCCTTTTTTTATCAATAAAATTTTTCACTTGCGTTAAAAGAAAATTATGGTACCGAAAACAAAAGGTTACCCGTTTGTAATATCCCATGTCGTTGAGATCGCCTTTGGCGGGCGGCAGCCGGCGTGGGCGACTACCTAAATTGCCTCCAGGAATTGATACTGGGACTTGTACAAACGGTAATAAGCGCCCTGTTTTCTCATTAATTCTTCATGGGTGCCGGCCTCAACGATCCCTCCTTGGTCGATATACATAATCCGGTCGGCATTTTTGATGGTCGAAAGCCGGTGGGCAATGATAAAGGACGTCCGGTTCACCAGAAGCTTCGCCAAGCCTTGCTGGACTAAGAGCTCCGTCTCCGTATCAATACTAGAGGTTGCCTCATCCAAAATCAGAATCCGCGGGTCGGCCAGTAACGCCCGGGCAAAGGAGATCAGTTGCCGCTCCCCGACGGAAAGCCGGCTGCCCCGTTCATTCACCTCTGTATAGTAACCCTTTTCCAGCTTGACAATAAAATCATGGGCCCGGACCGCTTGGGCGGCGGCCATCACCTCTTCATCGGAGGCGTCCAACCGGCTGTAGCGGATATTATCAATGATCGTTCCGGAAAAGATAAAGGTATCCTGCAGCATCACCCCCATTTGGCTGCGTAAAGACTTTAGAGTAACGTCCCGCAGATCAATCCCGTCAATCAAGACCTTTCCGCTGCTCACATCATAAAAACGGCTAATCAGGTTGACGATGGTCGTTTTCCCCGCCCCGGTCGGCCCCACCAGGGCGATGGTCTCGCCCGGATTCACCTTAAAACAGACCTTATGCAAGCTCTCCTGCCCTTCTTCGTAAGCGAAACAGACCTCGACAAACTCGACCTGCCCCCGAATCGGTGGCATCGCCTTGGCGCCCGGGAGATCGGCGACCGACGGTTTCTCGTCCATGGTCTCGAAGATCCGCTCGATATAAGCCGCCGCGTTGATCAAGGAGTTATAAAAGTTGGCCAGATTAAAGAGAGGCTGCCAAAAAGAACTGATATAACTTAAAAAGGCAATTAACACCCCGACCGAAACACCCCGGTTCAACCAGGCTACGCCTGCCAGGTAAACGGCGGAGGTCACCAAAACGGAGATATTTTCGACGATCGGGAAAACCAGAATCAACGAGACAATCGCCTTCATCCAGGCCTGGCGGTAGCTTTGATTCACCGTGGCGAAGATTTCAAGGTTCACCCGTTCCCGGGCAAAGGACTGGGTCACTTTCATCCCGGTAATACTTTCGTGGACATAGGCGTTCATATTCGACTGCTTCCGGCTGACCTGCTGCCATAGCTTCCGCTGGATATTCTTTAAAAGGAAAAGGGCGGTCACCAACACGGGCAGTCCGGCCAGACTGATTAGGGCAAGCCTCACGTTAAGCAGGAGCATATAAAAGGCAATCACCAACAAGGTGAATAAATCGGTAATGAGATTAATAATCCCGTTGGATAGGAGATCACTTAAGGTATTGATGTAATTAACCACCCGGACCAAAATCTTTCCGTGGGGCCGGCTGTCGTAAAAAGCAAAGGGTAAGCGCTGCAGATGGGTGAAGAGATCCCGCCGGAGGTTGAGGATGATACTCTGCCCCATCTCGGCCGTGCTTTTCAACCGGTACCGGAGGCCGAAGGCGTTGATCAACAAAGTCCCGATGTAAAGCAGGGTTAAAAGGATTAACTGGAGGAGATCCCCCCGGGGGATGGCCTCATCCAGCGCGATTTTGATTATATAAGGCCCGGTAAAGGCGGTGACACTGGCGACCAGCATCACAAAGATGGTCAAGGCCATTTGTTTTTTATAGGGTTTGACATAAGCCAGTAAGCGTTTGACCTGACTAAAGTTAAATTCCACTTCCAATTCTTCGTCGACATCAAACTTATTCCGGGCCATTATCTCGCCTCCTTCATCAGCGCCGTATCAAAGTCGCCGTATTGGTGCCTATAGACCGTATAATAATAACCGCCCTTGGCAATCAACTCTTCGTGCTTTCCCGCTTCAATAACCGCTCCGTCTTTCAGGACCAAAATCCGGTCGGCATTCCGCACCGCCGAAATCCGGTGGGCGATAATGAAGATGGTTTTCCGTTTATATAAGGAGCGCAAATTCTCCTGGATGGCATGTTCCGTCTCCAAATCCACGCTGGAGGTGGTATCATCCAGAATCAAAATTGCCGGATCTTTAATGAGGGCACGTGCCAAAGCAATCCGTTGCTTTTGTCCCCCGGAGAGGCCAACGCCCCGTTCGCCGACGATCGTGTCATACCCCTCCGGCATTTTACTAATGAAGTCGTGCGCCCCGGCGATCCGGGCGGCCTGCTGCACTTCAGCAAAACCGGCTTCGGGAACACCGTAGGCGATATTGCCTTCAATGGTATCGGAGAATAAAAAGATATCCTGCATCGCTACGCCGATGTTGGAACGCAAGAGGGGTAAATCCAGCTCTTTAATGGGGATCCCGTCAATCAGGATCTCCCCGGCGGTGCAATCGTAAAACCGGCAGATTAAATTTAAGACGGTGGACTTGCCGGCGCCGGTTGGACCGACCAGGGCGACGGTCTCCCCGGGATGCGCAAGAAAACTGATCCCCCGCAGGATCTCGTGGCCTGCATAGGCGAAGGAGACATCGCGAAACTCCACCTTTCCGTCGAGGCGCTCTTTTCGCCGGGGCGCTTTCGCATTTTTGATCCGGGGCTGCTCAGTCAGTAAGGAGATGATTTTATGGGCGCCGGCCACAAATCTTTGCAGGTCATTAATGAGCCAGCCCAGGTGGCGGAGGGGATTGCTCAGCGTCCAAAGGTAACTATGGAACATCACCAGTTCCCCCAGGGTCAACCGGCCTTTCATCACCATGAAACCGCCGGCCAAGAGCAGAACAACGGTGAGGCTGCTGGAAGCGGCATCGATCAGCGGCAAGTATTTGCTCCAAACCTGAACCGCTTTCAGATTCGTCGTCTTATA
>JAAYHY010000152.1 GCA_012735135.1 Bacillota bacterium
GCCCCATCCAGCAGATCGGCCTCGAGAAAAACTAAATGTCTGGAAACCCTTTATTTACAAGCTTTTCAGTTTTTTATTTCTCAACCTTTGACATCAATGTCACGCACTCCACATGGAAGGTATGGGGAAACATGTCCACCGGTTGGATCTCATTTACCTCATAACCCCGGTTAACCAGGTACTTCAGATCCCGGGCGAGTGTGCTCGGGTTACAACTGACATAAACGATCCGGGGTACTTCCAATTTCGTGAAAGTCTGAAGGACCCGCTCTTCACAGCCGCTGCGGGGCGGATCCACCACCGCCACGTCAAAATCAATCCCGATCCGGACCAGCTTGGGCAGGACCTCTTCGGTGGCCCCCATCACAAAAACCACATTATCCACCCGGTTGCGGCAGGCGTTCTCCTTGGCGTCTTCAATGGCGGCCGGGATCACCTCGATCCCGTATACTTCCTTGGCCTGGCGGGCCAGGAACAAAGTGAGGGTGCCCACCCCGCAGTAGGCGTCAAGGACCCGCTCCCTCCCGGTCAACCCGGCGTAAGCAAGGGCTTTTTTATATAGGATTTCGGTTTGGGCGGGGTTCACTTGAAAGAAGGAGTTGGCCGAGATCTTAAACTCCAGATCCCCCAGGCGGTCAATGATCCCGTCTTCCCCGTACAGCACCTTGTTTTTCTCCCCCAGCACCACATTGCCCGTGCTGGTGTTGATATTCTGGACGACGCTCTTCAAGGCCGGAAATTCGGCGGCGAGCATCCGCCCCAGTTCTTTCCCTTCGGGAAAATCCGGTCCGTTGGTGACCAAAACCACCATCGCTTCCCCGGATTCAAACCCGTTCTTGACCAAAACGTAACGGAGAAGGCCTTGCCCGGTTTTTTCGTCATAGATCGAAATCCCCATCCCTTGCACCAATTCCCGGATCCGGTTCATAATCCGGCTGTTGAGATCATGCTGGATCAAACATTCCCGGGTATCGACCACATTATGAGTCCCCTGTTGATAGCAGCCGATTACCACTTTCCCCCGGTCATCAAGGGCAAAGGGATACTGGACCTTATTCCGGTATTTCCATGGGTTGGGCATGCCAATGACCGGCCGGACCCTAACATCTTTCAAGCCGCCCAACCGTTCCATCACATCAATCACCCGTTGCCGTTTGAAGGTTAGTTGCCCCTCATAATCCAAATGCAGAAGTTGGCACCCTCCGCATTCGGCATAGAGCGGACAAGCCGGTTCGACCCGGTGCGGGGAAGGTTCTACCACCCGCACTAACTCGCCCCGGGCATAATTCTTCTTCACCAGTTCAATCCGGGTCACGACAGTCTCGCCGTCCAGACTATTGGGGACAAAAATGGTAAAACCTTTATATCGCCCTACACCTTCCCCCTGGGTTGCGTAACCGTTAATCGCGACCGTAAGCGTATCACCGACTTTCACCGGCGCCAATTGCGTCATTTGCTCCATTAATCCTACCTCCCCATCAAATGGATAGATCTTGCGCCTTTTTTGCGCTGAAGGCGTCCAAGGTCTTTTGGGGATACGACCTTCGAACAATTCCTTAAAGATAAAGATATCATAAAAACCGGACAACTGACAATAAATTCTGCCCGGAGGGCTGATTTAATACCCGGTATCGATGACCGCAGGCGTCCGCGTGGGCGGGAATTTGCATGGCCACGTTACCCATTCCGAAATTAAGCGGCTAATCCTCCTGCTTTCGCGGGTGACAACGCGGACAACAGCAGCGCGATGGAGAACACTACTACCGTAGCTCCAAGCCACACCGACAGAACCGGAAAAACCGAGGTTACAAATAAATACTCCTGGCAACCACACCAAATCAAAATACTAAGCAGAATAGCTGCTGTACTAACTCGAAGTAGTCTCAATCCGGCACGTTTTTGGCGTTTAAAGTTATCCACCGTCCTCAACACCATCAGCAGGCTTGCCGAAACCAGCATACCGATTAGGGCGGAGAGAACCAAATGCCCCCAGATAATCCGTCCCATTCCTACGGACGGGAATCCCCGCCACTGCGCCCAAGCACTGAGCAGATCGGCGATAAACGGCCAGCTTCTTTGGCTGTTCGTGAGAATCACGATCGCATCTCCCGCTTCCGGCACAGCTTGGAAATGCGTCATGATGCCGTTACCCTGACCGCCGTGGGAAACGCTACGCAAACCATTCGGTAGCTTTTCGAGATAGTGACCCAATCCATATGCTTCAAATACTAAACCGTAAATTCCGATTTTATCACTTTCGGGCTTGTACATCTGCTTAATACTTTCACCGCTTAGAACCGGGTTTTCTTTCAAGCCCGCGACCACAAAGCGAGCAATATCGTGGGCTGTGGCAAACAGGCCGCCCGAAGCCTTTGCGGGATAGAGATAGACCGGCACCGGCTTTCCTTTAAGGTTATATCCCGTAGGTGGGTAAGGCGTTGCCGCTGTGTCTAGCACAAAGGTGGCGCTTTCCATACCCAGCGGCAGAAAGATCTCCGTGCGTATATACTCCGAAAAGCTTTGCCCCGTTACATCCTCAATTAGAATTTCCAAAAGATTATAACCCACATTGGAGTAGGAAAATACCTCCCCCGCCTCGCGTGTGGGCACCGCTTCCTTGGTCATCACAGCCCGGTTAGATGGCATTGCCTCACCGGGGGCATAGATGTCGGTGAAATCGCCCAATGGCATCCCAGCAGTATGACTTAGAAGCCGCCGTATCGTAATCTTGTTGATCGGATAGCCTGAAGGCGGAAATTGCCAGCTTTTTAAATACTGTGATACCGGAGCATCCAAGTCAATCAAACCCTTTTCCGCAAGCAGCATAATACCCCAGGCGGTAACGGATTTTGTGATAGATTGGACGCTCATCGGTGTATCGACCGTCAACGCCCTTCTGCTTGCCACATCCGCATAACCATACGCCTCAATCCATATGATTTCTCCGTCCTTCACAAGGGCAACGCTGCATCCCGGTATCTCATACCGCTTCATCAGGGCGGGAATACCCTTATCCATCTGCGCCTTAAATTCGCCAAGCGGCACGTCGGCCAGTATAGTACGCTTGATGTGCAGACTGCCGGAGAACAAAGCAAGAAGCAAACCGGTCAAGATGGATAAAGTGATAAACCATACCCATATTTTGCGACCTCGAAATAATACTGTGTTTTGCATATCCGTACTCCCTTCGCTCTTTCAATGTGCAACACGGGCACTCCACCTTCTGAGCCTTCTTCTTTTCTTCACTAAATTGTATCATTTTACCATGGGTTTTGCGAACTTTTCTTTGTCCAGGCGCCAAATGATCGATCCATTGCGCCAGTGCTGTTCTTGGGCGATATCCCAAGATTCTTCCCACTTTCGAGTGGCGTTTCCCGCCTGTTGTATTTGACGCCTTCCCTTTCCAGGCTGCCAACAACGTGTTTTTTGCCATCATTTCATGCAGCGATCCCCACGATATCGTGACTTCATTTGTAAGTTTTTTATAGATTAAAACGGCAAAATTTTTACCCCGGGAGGGTTCTTCCTTTCTCTGCGGAATTTAAAATTAATACCTCTTAACTTATAAGCTTCACCGGGGGTGTGTTTGATGTCCCAAGAAATAATGGCCCAGCTTGAAGAATTGGAGAAGGAAGTACTTACCTGCCGGCGGTGCGGGTTACGGGCCGGTTGCCAACAAGTGGTCTTCGGCGAAGGACGCCCCGGACTGTTCGTAATCGGGGAAGGGCCGGGCGCCGACGAGGATCGGCTGGGCCGCCCCTTTGTCGGCGCCGCCGGCCAATTACTGGATAAAATTTTAGCCGCCGGGGGATTCGACCGGAAGACCAACGCCTACATTGCCAATGTGGTAAAATGCCGTCCACCGGCCAACCGGATCCCCACCGCTCAAGAGTGCGCGGCCTGTCTTCCCCATCTAAAAGCCCAGTTGGAAATCCTCAAGC
Source organism: Bacillota bacterium (assembly GCA_012735135.1). GTDB lineage: Bacteria > Bacillota > UBA4882 > UBA10575 > UBA10575 > Capillibacterium. Next base: position 3,942 of record JAAYHY010000152.1, read on the forward strand.
CCAAAATTGTGCTTTTGCTGGGCGCAACCGCTTTACACGCTGTTTTACAATCCCCACTGGGGATCACCCGGGCCCGGGGAATTTGGCAGGAACAGGACGGTATTTATTTTTTACCCACTTTCCACCCGGCAGCCTTGTTACGCGACCCCCGGCGGAAAGTCGAAGTCTGGCAGGATATCCAAAATTTGGTCGCTAAATACCGGGAAGTGGTTGATCCAGGCCATACCTCTCCTTTTTGTTGATTTACGGCAAAAAGGTAGTTTTTTCAAGGTCGTTCACCGCTTTACTTTTTTCCAGCCAAATGTTATACTTTAGGTGCTCCCGAGTAAGTTTAGTGATTGCATTATTTCCCTTCTCATTGTTTATTGCTCCTAGTCAGGGAAATTAAGCGTTTTTCCTAAACCGTTCCGGGCAATAAAAATGAGGAGGATTCTAATTTAATGTTCCAAGACAAAACCCTAGTCTGCCGCGACTGCGGCGCCGAGTTTACGTTTACCGCTTCTGAACAAGAGTTCTATGCGGAAAAAGGATTTACCAACGAACCGGGCCGTTGTCCCCAGTGCCGGGCCGCGCGGAAACAAAAGAGCAGCGGTCGTTTCGGTTCTTCCCGTGAACCCCGCCAACTGTACGAAGCGGTCTGTGCCGCTTGTGGCGCTACCACTCAAGTTCCGTTCAAACCCAGCGGTGACCGTCCCGTCTATTGTCGCGACTGTTACACCCAGCGGAGAGAGCGGTATTAATCGGCTCGCAACCGAAATAACAAAAACTCCTTCACGAAAGTGAAGGAGTTTTTTTTCCGGTTTCCGGCTGCCCGTCGATTAATTCTTGGTTTTTAACCGCATGAGGTTAAAACTCAGCAGCGCGCTGGCCAACAGAAGAATCCCATCAAGGAGCAGGGGAAGACCGGTGCGGAACCCGGGAAAGATCATGACCATAGAGCCAAAGAGAAACCCGAGCACCCCGTAATAGGCAAAACCACGGTAACGTTGGAAAAGAAGATCAACCAGTTTCAACATTACCAAAGCGGTTATCCCAAAACCCGCCGCCATAAGGGTGAGCACCCGCAGGTCCAAACCGGTAAAAGCCGACAGTAATTTCTCATAAAGCCCTAGGTACATCAGGATTAAAGAAGAACTGATTCCCGGTATGATGGAGCCAAAAGCCAAGATCGCACCGGCCAGTAAAGCGGTGGCGGCATCGATCTCCCTCGTGGCGGTTGGTTGGGGAAACCAGGCCAAAAGATAGCCGGTCCCAATCACCAGACCAAAGGCGATCACCGCTGCCCATAAGAAAGCTTTCCGGAAACCCCGCCGGTTTGCTTCTGTAAATAAGGCAGGAATACTGCCGGCCACCAAACCAATGAAAACATAGATGACCTGGAATTTGGCGGTGATCATCAGTCTCTCCATCACCCGGCTAAAGAGTAAAACCCCGCCACCCGCTCCTAGACCCAGCGGAAACAGGAAACCGATACTCTTCCGGTATTCTTTGGCAAATGTGACCAGGGCGTGAACTACCGGTTCATAGAGCCCGGCGGCGGCGGCAATCACCCCTGCGCTCAGGCCGGGCGTAATGGCCGCCACCCCGATCGCCAAGCCTAAAAAAAATCTTTTGAGCAGATCCCGGTAATATCCGGTCTTTTTTTGTCCCATACTTCTCTCACCATTTTAAACCTTTCCGCTTGTTGCCAAGGCATATCCCATAAACTCAATTTTTATTATAGCAGATCTTCCAGGTGGGAAAAATATAGAATCTTGCAAATAAAAAAGCAAGGATAAATCCTTGCTTCTTGTGATCGACATTAACGGAGCAAGCGGCGCCGGAACCCGTTCTAAGCCTAACTTTAGCATCCGAGCCCAAAATAACGGCAGGCGTTATGGTAACAGATATCCTCCACCATTCCACCTAACAAGTGGGGATCGGCCGGGGCTTCGCCGCGGACAGCCCACTCGCCCAGGAGGTTACAGAGGATCCGCCGGAAATATTCATGCCGGGTATAAGAAAGAAAACTCCGGGAATCGGTTAGCATCCCGACAAATTGACTTAAGAGGCCGGTATTGGCCAGGGCAACCATTTGGCGGATCATCCCGTCCATATGGTCGTTAAACCACCAGCCTGACCCTAATTGCATTTTCCCGGGAATCCCGCCGCCCTGGAAGGAACCGGCAATCGTGGCCAGCAACTCGTTGTCGCTCGGGTTTAAGGAATAAAGAATGGTCTTGGGGAGTTCATCGGTCTGGTCCAGTTGATCCAGGAACTTAATTAATGTTTCGGCCAGCGGATAATCGCCCATGGCGTCAAATCCGGTATCGGGACCGAGCAGTTTAAACATGCGTGTACTGTTGTTCCGCATCGAATTTAGGTGCAATTGCATCACCCATCCTTTGGCGGCATAAGCGCGGCCTAAGAAGAGCAATGTTTGCGTCTTATATTTGGCGATCTCCTCGGCGGTTAAAGCTCCCCCGCGCAGCGCTTTCCGGAAGATGGCGTCCACTTCCTCTTCGGTCCCTTCCTGATAAACGATGGGATCTAAACCATGGTCCGAAATACGGCAACCCATCCCATGGAAAAAGTCGATCCTCTGCTGCAGGGCGTTTTTTAAATCGGTAAAACCGGCAATCGTCCGGCCGGCAACAGTGGCCAATTTGGCCACCCACTGGGCAAAGCCGGGTCTTTCAATATAGTAACCTTTATCCGGCCGGAAAGTGGGAAGTACTTTTACTTTAAACGTGGGATCCTTGGCCAGGGCTATATGGTATTCCAAAGAATCGGTGGGGTCATCGGTAGTACAGAGCGCCGTAACCTTTGACCGTTCAATTAACCCCCGGACCCGGAAATCATCCTGTTGTAACAGGCGGTTACAATGTTGCCAGATCTCTTCCGCCGTCTCCGCCGTAAGCAACTGGTCAACACCGAAATATCTTTTCAGCTCTAAATGGGTCCAATGGTAAAGGGGGTTACCGATACACTTCGGCACGGTCTCCGCCCATTTTTGAAACTTCTCCCGGTCACTGGCGGTTCCGGTAATGTATTTTTCTTCAATGCCGTTGGCCCGCATCGCCCGCCATTTATAGTGGTCACCGCCAAGCCATACTTCGGTGATGTTCCGGTATCGCTTGTTTTCGGCAATCTCTTTTGGGCTGAGATGGCAGTGGTAATCGAAGATGGGCATCTTTGCGGCATACCCATGATAAAGCTCTTTCGCGACCGGATTGGTCAATAAAAAATCATCATGGATAAAGGATTTCATTACAAGTCCCCCATAATTGGTTTTTCCCTTCTTTAATGGGAATCCGGTTTTTCCCGGCGTTCCGGTAAATAGGTGACCGACGGTTGCTGCCGGACGGGCTGGGGGAAAAGGCGCATTAATTTATAAATTGAGTGGGGCAGATTGTTCCGGACCCTTAGTCCCATCGCTTTTATCTCTTCAAAAGTCAACGGGTAATCGTGGGTCCAATACCCTTCCACCAGAAGATTGCTGATCCGGTCGGCCTTCTCTTCACCGTAGTTGTCGACCAAGAGATTAAAGACGGCCTGCCGCACCTGATGAATGGCCTTCGCCGCCACATCCGCCAGGATCATCGCCCGGTCGCTGATCTCGCTTACCGGTTTCTCCCGGACCAGTTTACGGAGGGAGGCAGCCGGAAGGTTCTCAATCTGCGGGTCGACCGGGCCTAAAACGGCATGTTCATCCATGACAATCTCGTCGGCGGCCAGAGCAATTAAGGTCCCTCCCGACATGGCATAATGGGGCACATAGACTGTGACTTTACCTGGGTGTTTTTTAATCGCCCGCGCAATCTGTAAAGCGGCCAGCACTAATCCGCCCGGAGTATGGAGGATCAGATCAATCGGCACCTCCGGCGCCGTTAAATGAATAGCCCGGATCACTTCCTCCGAATCGTTAATATCAATATACCGGTAAAGGGGAACCCCAAAGAGGCTCATGGTCTCCTGCCGGTGAATCAGGATAATAACCCGTGAACCATGCTCTTGTTCGATTCTGGTAATCAACTGCCGGCGGCTGATTTCCAACCTTTTTTTCTTGAGTGCCGGCAATAAACCGGACAAGATGAGCAAAACCCAAATTAGCTCCAACAGCCCCAAGGTTTGTCCTCCTAACCCTCCGGCCTCTCGGCCTTGCTAAGGATTAGGTTACCTTTTTTCCGGCTGTCTTAATCACCCACACTTCCCCGCCCAATCCGGGCTGTGCCTTCCATACGCCCAATCCGGCCCATAACCGGAGCACGGTTCCTTCTTTTATTCTTCTTCTTTCCTTTCTTCTTTGCTCTCCCCCGGCTCTTCTTCCAAGCTTTCTTCTCCTCCGCTTTCCCCACTCTCCGCGTTCGCTTCCCATCCGTCAACGACCCTTGCTTCTACTTCCGCTTCCCTCCGGAATCCTGCTTCAGCGGCCCCTTCCGCTTCAGTCGCCGCCTCCTCTTCACCTCCAGATCCGTCTTCCACTTCTTCCTTACGCCCGGCGGCTACCTTTTCTTCTTCCCCCGCTTCCGTCCGGAGTCCTCCTTCAGCGGCCTCTTCCGCTTCAATCGCTGCCTCCTCTTCCCCTTCAGCTCCGTCTTCCCCATCTGCTTTTATGCCTTTGGCTCCCTGGTCGGCGCCGGCTCCCACCCCGACCCGGCTTTGGGCTTCTCTCCCTTTCTCCCTTTTTTCTTCGAAGACAAAATGGCTAATGGTTTCGACCAACCAGTCGGCCATCCGGTGTAATGCTTCCGCCGCATTTCTAGTCATTTCGGCCATCCCGGTCTGCTGTTCGGCCGAAGCGGAGACCTCTTCGGCAAAGGCGGCTGTTTCCTCCGATATCGCGCTAATGTTGATAATCGCCTTGATGGTCTGCTCTTTCAAGTCGTTGATGGAGCTGATATTTTCGGTCATAACACTCATTTGCTTGACCACATTGTCCATGGCCACCACTACCTGTTCCAAGGCCCCCCTGGTCATGGTGACGGCCGAGTTTTGCTCATCAACCACCTGATAGACTTCTTCGGCCGTTACTTTGGATTTTTTGGTTTGCACTTCAATCGTTTTTAAAATTCCTTCAATCATCCGCACGGCCTCTTGGGTCTGGGCGGCCAGTTTATTTACTTCATCGGCCACAACAGCAAAACCCCGTCCCGCTTCCCCGGCGCGGGCCGCTTCGATGGCCGCGTTCAAAGCGAGGAGATTGGTCTGTTCGGCAATATTCGTAATCACTTCGGTAATTTTACTGATCTGCCGGGCACTGTTATCCAACTGATCAATATTTCCCACAATCGTTTGTGTAATCTCCTCCGCCAATTTTGCCTTTTCAATTAATCCTTTAATCGCTTCTTGGGTATTCACACTTAACAACCGGGTTGAACTGGTAATCCTCTTGACTTCACCGGTTTTACCGATCGTGTCGTCAATTAGCGAAGCCAAATCCGCCATCAGTTTGGAAGCCTTTTCCGCTTCCGTTGTTTGTTCCAGCGTCCCCTTACTAATCTCGGTCATGGCGGCAGCCACATGGTGAGCCGCTTCCACCGTCTGCTCCGAATTACGTTCCATAATTCCGGAGCGGTCCTTCACATCACTAATGGCTTCTTTAGTCGCTACCAGTAAAGCGGCGACCCTTTCCACCATCCGGTTGAAGCCTTTGGCGAGCAGGCCCAGTTCATCTTCGGTTTCTACATCCACACGAACTGTCAAATCCCCTTCTTCCATTCTCCCCATCCCGCGGACTACCTTATCAAGGGCATCGGAAATGGTAATGGAAACATACAGCGAGATCAAGACAGCGATTATTCCCGCCACTACCACTAAAACCGCGGTAATCAGCCCCACCGCCCGTGTCTCTTGATAAAGATAGGAAGTGGGGGCTACCCCTAATAAATACCAGTCTTCGTCAATCTCTTTAAAGGTAATTTGTACTTGTTGGCCGGCCAAAACATCGTTAAAACTAGGGGCTAACTCTTCCCCCTCCATCAAGGCCTGTAAATGGTCCTCTTTTTTTAGTAAACCGAAGACGTTCTGGTTAATCTGGTCTTTAACCGGACTGGAAATAATCTGGCCGTTTTCATCAATTAACATCGTATAACTGACCGTAATTCCCTCTTTCGTAATCCCACCGCTGCTATAAAGATATTCGTTTAAAAAATGATCAATGCTGTCCTCATTGATAAAGAAAAAAACATTCCCCAAAACTCTTCCCGTATTACGGTTACGAATCATTCTCCCCATGACGATCAGATATTCTTCCCGGGTAGGATGGGCCTTAACAGGTGGAAACCAAACAATCCGGCCTTGGGCTTTCGAGACTGTTTCGTTGGCCTCGGCTTCTGGAAAGGCCGTGGTAAGGAGTTCCGTTAATTCCCTCCCGATATTGATACTGACCCCATCCGTACAAGTAAACCTGACCGTCACCAAGTCCTTATCGGCCTGGCGTAGACTGGATAAGTAATTCTCCAGTTCTTGCATGGCAATATAACGCTCATAACCCTCGGCCGTTGCCATGTTAGTAAAGAGCCGGTTGAGATCGTTAACCGCGATAAAATTATACGATAGATCCTCATATTTTTTGATCACCATCTCCATATGTTGCTTACTCTTGGTTAGACTGTCAATGGAATAGTCGGTAATTTTATTCTTAATCGCTTGACGGGAAGTAGAATAGACAATGGAACCAATGATGAGGATTGGTCCTAAAGAGACCAACAGAAAGAAGAAGATTAGTTTGCGTCTGAAAGAAACGTGTCGAATAATGCGGCCAAATAATCGATCCACAAGCACAAAGATCCATTTGATCCGTCCAAACTGCTCCATTACTCACACCTCACCTTTATCTTATTTTAATAAATACGTCTTGTCGTCCGTGGGAACGATTGCCTTTACCCGCCTTTAGCCAGCCGGGCCGGATGGTGTTCTCCGTATGACTTGACTTTCCTAGCAAAGTATTCCTAGTGAAGCGGAGGTTGAAAACGGGCCGAGTAAAATGGAGGTCACAAACCGCCAGTTGAGAAGTGAAGGTGGGAGATGGAAGGTGAGAAGTAGAATAATTTAAGCCTAATCATACTCTAATTTTCGCTAAGATCTCCCTTCTTAAGCGTCTGCCCGCTTTCAAACGGAGCTAAGCTCTAGAATACGCCAAGAAGTTCACCGGAAGAAGGAAACACCCTTTGGTTCCGGCAGAGACTGTCGCTGCAATTTTAAATCTTCATCTTACAGCTATCTATTATTAACATCGGTACTACAACAAGAGATAATAACAGTTAATTCGACAGGAAAGAACAATCGTTTGGTTACAGAAAGAAAAAGGAAGCATGGGGTATAGTAAAACTACCGTACCGTTAATCAACACAGCCGCGTTGGCCGCGGTGAATCGCAGTATAGTTAAAGCTGCCGTACCGGCCTGGTCCATGCTTTTAAGCCCTTGATCTCTTCCTCCGTTAAGGGGCGGCATTCCCCCAAAGCCAGACCGGGATCAAGGGTTAAGTTCCCCATTGATCTTCTCTGTAGGTAGATCACCTCTTTCCCCACCGCATGTAACATCCTTTTCACCTGATGGAATTTACCTTCGTAAATAGTCAATAACAACTCCGAAACTTCGCCGCTGGTCAGAATATGTACCTCCGCCGGCAAAGTGCGGTACCCGTCGTCCAGAACAACGCCCGCCGCCAATACCGCCTGCTCGGCCGGGGTCACCTCCCCGTCCACCCGGAGGAAATAGGTCTTGGGCACCCGGGAAACCGGGGCTAGGAGGCGGTGGGCCAAAGGACCGTCGTTGGTCAAAAGTAACAACCCCTCCGTATCCTTATCCAAACGGCCTACCGGAGCCAAATCCCGCGCCCGCTGGTTTTCCGGGACCAAATCCAGAACGGTCGGGGCGTAACGATCCTTGGTCGCACTAATATATCCAGCCGGTTTATTTAACATCAGATAAGAAAATTCCCGGCCCTCTACTTTCTCTCCATCCACCAGCACCTGATCCCGGGTTGGGTCAATCTTAAGGTCACCGGTGGTCACCATTTGACCGTTGAGGAGAACCCGTCTAGCCCGGAGCAAGGCTTTCACTTCCCGGCGGGTGCCGAATCCCCGGTGCGCCAAAAATTTATCCAGCCGTTGCCGCTTCACCGTTTTTCACTCCTATTTCATCCGCCAGGCCGGTGGATAGTAGTTTTTCACCAAATTCCCCGCCCGTTTCGCCCAACCCAACGGAAAACCTGCGGTCGTCACCAAAAGCCAACCATTACCGGGCGGGGTTGCCGCAGTCACCAGTAAGGTCTCTCCTTTCAGGTATTTAATCACCTCCGGGCCCTCGGGGTCCAAAGCCAACTCCCGTTTGACCTCCTGCCGCTCCAAGGCCAAAGCCAACGGATGGGCAGGGAGAAAACGGCCGTAGCGCAATTCGCCAAGGAAGAGACCGCACCGGATCACATTTAACCCGTTTAAACTCGGCAGTTCCGCCGGGAGAAGAAAAAGGTCATCGCCGGTCCGGTGAAAACGGCCGGAGGGTATAGTAATCCCCACCTCGTGACAGAAAGCCCAAAAGGGTGTCAGGTCTTTAGCGGCCGGTTCCGACAAGGACCAGGCCGGCCGTTCTTGCCGCTGGCCGTTGGCAGTCCGCTCTAAAACAGCGGCAAACTGTCCCTCCCCCCGCGCGCAATGGGGCCAGATCCGGGCAGTCTTCCGCAGGCTGGCATCCCCGGCCCACTCTTCCCGGCCGGGGCTGACTCCTTCGCAATCGATTCCGGTCAGATAAAAATCGGGATGTCGGACTAAAAACTTTTTCACCTGTAATTCATTCTCTTCCGGTGAAAAGGTACAAGTCGAATAGACGATCCGCCCGCCGGGAGCCACCATCCGGGCGGCATGATCAAGGAGATCGGCTTGGAGCGGAGTACAAACCTGCGGGTGATAATCGCGGCGCCAAGCAATCGTCAGTCGCGGTTCCCGGCGGAACATCCCCTCCCCCGAGCAGGGCGCATCAATTAATACCCGGTCGAAATAGGCCGGGAAAACCGCCGCCAAGTCCCGGGGTTGGTTATTGGTCACGACAAACCTGGTCAACCCGAAATTCTCCACATTTTTCAAAAGGGCTTTCGTCCGTTTAGGGTTAATATCATTAAGGATCAGCAAACTCTGATCGTTGGTCGCCGCTCCGATCTGGGTCGCTTTACCCCCCGGCGCCGAACAGAGATCGAGGATCCGTTCTCCCGGCTGGGGCGCCAAAGCAACCACCGGCAGCATGGCGCTGGGATCTTGTAAATAATAGAGACCGGCGTAATAAAAAGGGTGTTTGGAAGCTTTAAACCCCTTTGGATAATAAAAACCTTCCGCGCACCAGGGAACGGGGGTTAAATCGTAAGGAAAGATCCGCCGGAATTCGGCAACAGAAATTTTTTTTGTGTTCACCCGTAAACTGTGGATCATCACTTTCCGCTTCAATTCTTTAATAAAGGTCTCGTATTCTTCCTTCCCCATCAAGCTTTCCATTTTTGCCAGAAATTCTTCCGGTAACTTCATCTTTGTTACTCCTTCATTCCTTACCGCCGCTCTTAGCGCCAACCGCCTTTTTCTATTAGTTTCTCCATAAAACCGCGCCCTCCTTCAAAGAAAACGGGAAGTGGATCCCTTTCCTCTTTCCGCCGCTAAACCGGTACAAAAAAACCGGCTCCCCAAAAGGAAACCGGTTGGTCTTTAGTTTGGTGGACCTGGAGGGATTCGAACCCTTGACCTCAGCGATGCGAACGCAGCGCTCTCCCAGCTGAGCTACAGGCCCATTTGCCAGAGAAAAAAGCAGCCCGTACCGGGCTATCCTCGAAAGAGGCACTTATCGCCATAGTATTCATCCCATTTGTGGCATTTGCGCACCAAGTTCAAGGCCCGCGGTGTGTCTTTATCAGCTTCACATGTGTCTTTTAACGGATTATAGCTACTACATTCCGTGCAAACTTTCAGGACCTCTTCTCTAGATAGTTGGAAGACCAAAACCTTCACCACCTATCGAGGTCTTTTTTACGTTTGCTATTTTCAGTTTTATTATATCATAATCCAGTAAGATTGCAACCCCGACTTAAAGGAAGCCTTCAAGCATCTTGGTGAAAACAAAAAGGCGTAATCCCCGACGGGGGTTACGCCTTTTTGTTTTGTTGGAGGTTGGTCTTAAGCTTAAATGAAGATACTGGCAATAAAGAGAAGCACAGAACCAATAAGGGGAATGATGATAGTCGACAGGGACCAGGTCTTGAGGCTGGTCTTCACATCAAGGCCGCTGAAACGGGTGACCACCCAGAAGTAACTGTCATTCATGTAGGAAGGACACATAGTGGTTAAACACAAGGCCATCCCGGCGAGAATCGGATTCAAGCCCAAGGTACCCAGCATCGGCGCCAGGATGGAAGAACCGGTAATCATCGCAGTCGTGCCCGAACCCTGCGGGATCCGGAGTAAGGTTCCGACCAGGAGCGGTACAAAGAGAACCGGAATATTGGAATTAACGATCGCTTGCGCCATCATATTGCCCGCCCCGGTTACCTTAATGACGTTCCCCAACGCTCCGCCGGCGCCGGTCACAAAGACGATCAAGCCGGCGCTGCCGATCGCACTTTCCATCAATTTCAGAGCGGATTCCCGGTCCATGGAACCGGCGAGCAAATAGACGGCGATCAATACCGAAACAAATAAGGCAACAACCGGACTACCGATTAAACCGGCAAACTCAGCCAGGGGACCGGTTTGAATCCCTAGTAAATTAGTGACGATGGTATTGAAGAAGATCAAGATTAACGGGACAACGATCGGGGCAAAGGAAAGAGCAGCCGACGGCAGTTTCTCCGTCGAGAGCAACTCCTCGAAGTCTTCCGAGGTCATCTCCTCGTTCCGCTTCATCTTCGCCTCAATCCGCTCCAAAACTTTTAATTGTTCCGGTGTATACTTGGATTTATCAATCTCATAAGACGGGATATATTCCGGATGTTTCTTTTCAAAGTACCGGAACAGATAAATGGAGACAATAAAGAGGGGGATTGAGAATAATATTCCCCAGAAGATGAAGAGCCCCAAGTCGACGTTAAACGCCCCGGCCACCGCCAACGGCCCGGGTGTGGGTGGAACCAAAAAGTGGGTAATGTATAAACCCATCGCCAAAATCCCACCGATACCGACCATGGATTTCCGGGTGAGACGGGCCAGTTCCTTCGCCAACTGCGAAAGGATAACAAAACCGGAGTCACAGAAGACCGGAATCGAGACGAGAAAACCGGAGATGCCGAGCACCACATCGGCGCGCTTCACCCCGACCAGCTTCAGGATGCTGAGGGCCATCCGTTTGGCCGCGCCGCTGTGTTCCAGAAAACTACCCATAATACAGCCAAAACCGATTACTATGCCGATACTGGACAAGGTACTCCCAAACCCGGCGGTAGCCGCGCTAACAGTCTCGCGGGGATTTAACCCGGCAAGTAATCCGATAACGATCGCGGTGATAATTAACGCCGGAAAAGCCTGGATTTTGGTACGCATAACCAAAAAGATTAACAGGGCAATTCCAATAACCATCGCTATGACAGGATTCATCCTATCGCCTCCTATAGTTTATTTTAGACAAGACGCAGACTACCAACCAAACGGCCTCCGGCATCCCCCCCCTAAAGACATTTTTTCTGCCATCAGATCACCGGACCCATAGTATAGATATCCATCGTCTTCGAGTAGCGAATACTCTCCCCTTTTGTGGTTTCCCCCGATAAGACGCGCAACAGTTTGGCAAAGATCTCCTCGCCGACCTCTTCGATGGATTTCTCCCCGGTCAAAATCCGGCCGGCGTTAATATCCATGTTATATTGGAGGTGCGCAAAGGTATTGGGATTCCCGCAGATTTTAAGCACCGGAACCGTGGGGAAACCCTGCGGCGCACCTCTTCCCGTCGAAAAGAGGATGCATTGCGCGCCGGCAATCGCCATCCCGGTCAGAATCTCAGGTTCCCGCCCAGGGGTGTCTTTGATCCATAAGCCCTTTCTCCCGTTGACCCGGTCGGCATAATCCATCACCCCTTGAATCGGTCTGGTCCCGGATTTCACAATCGCACCCAGGGATTTTTCCTCAATCGAACTCAAACCGCCGGCAATATTCCCCGGCGTCGGTTGTCCTTTCCGCATATCGCAGCCCAAAGATTTCGCCCGTCTTTCCATTTGTTCGACGATCTTCAAAATCGCCTCGCCCACTTCGGGGGTAACCGCCCGGCGGGCTAAGATATGTTCGGCGCCGATAAACTCAGTCGTTTCACCAAACACCACGGTCCCGCCCAGATCCACAATCTTATCCGCCACATATCCGATGGCGCAGTTGGAAGCCATCCCGGAAGTGGCGTCCGAAGCCCCGCATTTGATCCCCATCACAAAATTACTGATCGCCACAGGCTCCCGTTGCTGGCCGGCAATGGCCATCACCAGTTTTTGCGCCACTTCAATCCCGCGGGCAATCGCTTTGGTCGTGCCGCCCAACTCTTGAATGCGGATGATCTCTACCGGCTTCCCGGTTTTCGCGATCTCCGCCACCAATTTCTCATTATCCACCCCTTCACAACCCAGGCTCACCACAAGGGCAGCCCCCACATTAGGGTTGGCCCCCAGGCCAATCAGGGAATCCGTCACCCGTTCCAGGTCCGGAGGCAATTGACAGCAGCCCTGGTGATGAAAGTAACCTTTGGTCAGTTCGGTTTGGCTAACAATCGCTTCCACTACTTCCGTGGCACAGACCACACTCGGGATCACCGCCACATAATTGCGGGCGCCGACTTGACCGTCCGCCCGGACATATCCCATAAACTCCACTGGTATTCCTCCTTTAAACCTGTTCAAGATCCCCGCGCCCCCGTTGGCTATCCATATTATGGATATGCACATGCTCCCCGGGCCCGATTTCTTCCGTCGCCACCCCAATCTCTTCCCCGTATTTGCGGACCGGAGTTCCCTTACTAATTGGTTCAATGGCCAGCTTATGTCCATAGGGCAGATCATTTTTCACTTCAATAGATATAATCCGGCCTTTCTTATCCCGGACACTCACCGTCATTCCCGCCTTTACATCATTGGCAAAGACAGTCGCGACGTTGTCCTGGTCATGAACTTTTAGTGCCAATAAATCTCCCATCTTGCCACCTCCATTCGTTTCCGCTCAATTACACCGCAATTACTGATACGCCGTCCGGAATCACGACCACCTTTGCCTCCGCCCCTTTCATCTGGTAGGCCAGGGCTAAGGCTTCCTGCGCCGAGGCGGCGGGGATCATATTCGCCTTCCGAATGAGTTCGGGAGCCAGATTGGTCGTCACCAAAATTAACTTATGTTTCATCAACATCGACGAAAAGATCTGCGCGCACCACTGTTCCGGGATGGTTTCTTGATCCGGGATCGCCATGATCCGGTCGTGGATCTCCTGGACACTACCACTGAGCATCAATTCGCCAAAGTGCTCGCCGCCCAGTCCATCAACACAACCGGCGACTAAAATGATCACCCCGTCCTCCCCGGCACAGGCTTCGGCGGTGGCCGCCGCTTTGGGGCTTTGATAGAGGTTTTGGTCTAACGGATAACCGCCGACAGAAGTAATCACAATATCACCTTGCACCCGCTCCACCCTGGAAAGCTCGGTTACGAATTTACACCCTGCTTCGTGGGCTTTTTCCACATCGCCGGCAAAGGCGGCAATCACTTTTTTCTCTGCATCAAGAGTCACGTTGAGGATAAAGTCGACACCGACTTGGCGGGCGGCATAAACCATATCTTCATGGATGACATTTCCATGAATGATGCCGGCTTTCGAATGGGGATGGGCAATCGCCCGCGCCGAGTGGTTCTCATTGACCGTTTTCGCCGAGCATACCCCCGGCAAGATACTTTTCGCTCCTCCGGAAAACCCGGCAAAGAAATGGGGCTCGATAAAGCCCTCGCAGACTAACAAATCGGCCTCAGTAATCAACTTGTTGACGACCAAAGAGGCGCCGGAGGGCAATTGACAGACAAACTCACAAGCACTTTCATCAAAGGCATTGTGGACAACGATCTCCTCCCGGTCGACAATGTCATCACCGAACCGGCGCCGTTGCTCCTCGACGGTGGTCGCCCGGTGTAAGCCGGTGGCAATGAGGATCTTGATCCGGGCCTCCGGATTGCCCTGCCGGATCTCCGAGAGTAAAACAGGAAGCGTCAGTTTGCTGGGCATCGCCCTGGTATGATCGCTGGTGACAATCACCACTTTTTCCTTATCCCGCGCCAACTCCCGCAAACGCGGAGTGCCAATGGGGCTTGCCATCGCCTCCAGGATTAACTCCTGCTCTCCTTTTTTCGCCCGGTATTGGTGGAGGTTGGATGTCAAAACCGCCTTCAGGTTTTTCTCCCCCACTTCCACTTCCATATGGGTGGTATGGTATGGCAGTTTTATAACCGGCATTGTCTTTCGCCTCTTTCTCCGTGTATTCCATGATGCATACATCATACATCCAATATAACCCTTTTACCTCTATTTGTCAAGATATTAACCCATCTGTTAAAAGATTGTGTGAATTAGAACTTGATTGGGAACAGCTAAAACCACCCCCCGCTGGCCTTCCGGAAAAGAGTTTTTTCTGAAAGAAATAAAAAAAACGTCCTAAAACGGACATCTTTCCGTAATCTTCGCTCCGGAAAAATATCCTACGATAATTCCCAGTTGTTTGGGGCACACCATCCGGCACGGTTGGGTAAAGGCGAGCAGAGGCAATCATAACCCAAGGACAACGAGGGACGAGGAGCGTACGACAGGAGAAATTTTATTAAGGCGATAAGTTCCCTTCCAATACCTGTTGAGCCTGTTTCGTGCTCTTCTGTACTTGCTTGATACTTTCCTCTTGGGCTAAGCGGAGATGTTTTTCGTTACTAACCAAGGCTTTATCCACATTCCCCTCCAATAGACCATCGATGATCCCAAGATGTTCTTCCAGGGACATCGCGAACCGTTCGTCACTATAGAGGGCAATCGTCCGGGAGATATGTTCCATTGTATATATCCGCACACTGACATCCTGGATAAGCTTATTCCCGGTCAGTTCAATCAGGAGTTGGTGCAGGCGGGTATCTTCCCGCATGTAACTTTTTTTGTCACCGGCTTCAAAACTTTTGATCAATTCTGCTCTGATCTCCATTAACTCCTCGCGTATCTGGGACGTGAGGGTTTCCACCGAACGGCGAATCCCCAATGTCTCAAAACACATCCGCACTTCGAAAATATCCTGCATATCCCGTTCGGTCATTTCTCTCACAAACACGCCCTTATTGGGGATATTCACGACCAAACCATCACCTAATAATTGTTGCAATGCTTCCCGCACGGGCGAACGGCTAACCTTCAAGTCTTTAGCAATTTTCGCCTCCTGTAACCACTCCCCGGGCCGGAAAGTGCCGTCTAGGATTTGATTTTTCAAGATGTTATATACCTGTTCTTTAATGGTATAGATAATTTTATTATTAGACCGTGCCAACGCTCTTTCCCTCTCATTCCGTGCTAGCAGCCCGTACAATTATCCACTATAAAAAGCTCTGATCTATTCCAACGGTTCGGTTGTTGATCAGCGGAAAGAATTCAAAACCTAGTCTTTCCATAATGTTCTTTTTAAAGTTCTTTTTCTTCCTTAAAAATCCTTTTCTTACCGCCGAGATCTATGTTAATTATCCACCCGGGTTATTCTCTCTACCATAATACGACTTGCTGGTCTTCTTAACCACTTCAGGGAAGAATGATGTTAACCGGGGTTAATTTGGCCGTCAGCCTTTCCGGAAGATAAGTATATTCTGGTGGGTAATATTGGAAACGTAACAACGTTTGATGGCGTAGGGGCGTAACGGCCGTTGGGTCGCCTGGTTCCACCAGATCCGCATGCCTTTCCATTTGAAACCGGCCTGCTGCATCACTTGGGCTACCTTTACGCTTAAGGGGTAATATTCACCATGATAGTAACGATCTCCAATCAGCATCACCAGGTAACGGCGGGGCAGTAGGATCCGGAAGGCTTCTTGCGCAAAAAGGGCCATCATCGCTAAGTATTCGTCGAAGTCGGCTGCATTGCCCAGGTCCTTATTTTCCCCCGGGTTGTACATGGCAAAATTGGTTTCACCGGTAAAGGTCACCCGGTGGCGGCAACCATAGGGTGGGTCGGTTATGATCGCGGCCACCTGTCCGGCCGGGAATTTTTTAAGTTCTTCCAGGCAATCCCCAGGCATGATAAAGCCCTTAATCTCCCGTCCGGTCTTCCCGCGGATCAAGCCACTTTCCCCAATACTAAAGTTCTCGGTAATTTCCTGGAAAACCCGGATCCATTCGGTGTTTAATTCGATTCCGACCGCCCTCCGCTTGACCAGCGCCGCTCCCAGGAGGGTACTGCCCACCCCGGCAAAGGGGTCCAGCACCAATTCACCTTCCTTCGTAAAGAACGAGATGATCTCCGCCATCAGTTCCGGGGGTTTGATCGCTCCGTGTTTTTTTCGGAGCGGGTGGGTGGCGTCAGGCGGGAAATTCGTCGGGTAAAGGGAATTGGTCCAGTAAAGCCACTGGGAACCCGATAAATGGTTCAAGGGGTTTTCCACACTTAATCCTCCCGCAATTATTCCTCTTCAGGTATTCTACGTCCGGAGGGTTTAATTTATGTGTCAACCCCTTGTTCTTAACCCCTACTTGGAAAATACTCTACCTTGAAAATACCCCCGAAGCTTGTCGACTCACCCGGCTTTGGCTTTACATTATTCGTTATCCTGGCGGAAGCCGGCGCGGGTGACTACTTTAAAATCCAAACCGGAGACCGACAAGGCCTTACCAATTGAACCCGAAATTAAAGCTATAACTTTCGTCCAGTAAATCATAGCCCAGGTCCACCTTGAAGCAGTGGAGGTCTTTCACCAGTTTCACAGTTTTCTCGACCCAGAGCGGTTCGATCCCCGTTTGCCACCGGGCTTCACCGGCAGTCTGAATCCGTAAGGTCCGGCCGAGATTGATCCCCCCCGACCAGGTGGTTCTCAGGTGCCAGCCATTTAGACTATTAGATTTTAAATCCCCGGCGCCATAATAAAGGCCGGCCCCTAAGGTAAAACCGGGCACCCAGCGTCCAGTTATGCGCAGGCCATAGTCCTGCCGTTGATTCAAGCCTTTGGTTTTCTCGTTAAAGCTGGAGGTGTATAAGAGTTGCCAGGTGCTCTTCTTGGTCAGCGGCCCCTGCACCGTCAAGGAGTTCTCCCCTGACCTTCGCTCCGAAAAATTCCGGTTCACCGCCGCCGTCACCTGTAGCGGAGCGTGATTATAGGTCAGACTCGCGCTGCTCCGGAGGTACTCCTCCCAGGTCAAAGTAGAATTAAAGACAAGGCCGGAAGCCAGTTTCCAGCGGAGGCCGGCTTGGACATTCCACCATTCATTCGTCCCCACCCCGCCACCATAACGGAAAGTAGCCTCCTCGGTCAGAGTATGGGTCAGTTCCCCCGTCACAAAGAAGCCACGGGTACTATTGGCTCCTATTTCCAGCCGGGGCCAGTCGGCAAATTGATCGGTAGCGACCGTCACCGGGGGCAAGGGTAGCACCGGCAGGTTCTTCAGGTATAACCAGCCCCCCTTCACCTGTACTTTATCGTTGACCACCCGCACCTTTCCGGCTTTAATTTTCAGACAAGGGGTAGCCAGTTCACACGGGGTAAAAGTGGCTCCGGTGAGGAGAATCTCTTCCCCTTGTAACTCCCCCGCCTTTCCGGTGATATAATAATTACCGTTCTTGCCGGTTATGGCGCCGAATTTCCCCTGCTCATCCCGGAAAGAATAGACCA
The DNA here is from genome assembly GCA_012735135.1 of Bacillota bacterium. Taxonomy (GTDB): domain Bacteria; phylum Bacillota; class UBA4882; order UBA10575; family UBA10575; genus Capillibacterium. Next base: position 21,756 of record JAAYHY010000152.1, read on the forward strand.
GGCTTTCCCCTTCCCAGCTCCCCTCGGCCGTCTGGAGTTTTACCCCATGTTCCGCCATGACCAAGGCGGTTTCCTGGTAATAAACAACCGTATCTGCCTGTAACCGGAAATCATCTCTGGTAAACCGGACACCCCCGGTGGCCTTATAAACCTTGTGTTCCGGATCAAACTCCACCAGCCGGGCTTCGATCTCCACCGCCCGGGGTTCGGCCGCCCAGACCCGAGTCTCTACAATTAATGACAGAACAAATAAGAAAATAAAAACCGTAATTGCCCTTTTTCTTAACCCCATTAACCTTGCGATCCTTTCTTCTTCAGATAGTTCCCTGCTCCCTTCTGTCTTCTCCCCGACCCGGGAAAAATCCTTTTGGCGTTTGGCAGAACATTCTGTCAGCCCTTGCTGATTAATCCAATTTCCGCGCTTTTTGAAAAAGCGGATAACCCTGGGGTGTATAAGTGAGCCCGGTCAGCTTGGGCGAGACCAGATAGGGTTTGACACTAAAATATAAGGGGATCACCGGCAAGTCTGAAAGAAGCCGCTCTTCCAGTTGATGATAGATTTTATACCGGCTGATACTATCCATGGTCTTGCCGGCGACCGCTAACCAATAGTCGTATTCCAGGTTTTGGTAACCGGTAAAGTTTTCTTCCGCCTGCGACCGGAACAATTGAAAAAAGGTCATCGGATCCGGATAATCCCCCGTCCAACCCTGCCGGGCTGTATAATAGCGACCGGTCGCCGCCAATTCTAAAAACTCCTGGTAAGTTACGGCTTTCACCTCCGTCTTTAAACCCAGGTTTATCTCCCACATCTCAGCGATGGTCTTCGCCATCTCTTTGGGGATTAAACCGTCCACCACCAGGATCTCCAGAGGAGGATAACCATCTTCATTGGGATAACCGGCTTGGTAGAGCAGTTCCAGGCACTTTTTACCGTCGGCCGGTCCGACCAAGTCACCGCCGGTCTGCCGGAAATCACTCCCGCTTTTACTGTCGGCCATACCGGGCGGGATCAAACCGGTGGCGGGTATCCCGGCGTAACCTAGGATCTTGGCCACCAGGATATCCCGGTTAATCGCAA
>JAAYHY010000016.1 GCA_012735135.1 Bacillota bacterium
AAGGCCAACCCCTCCGCGGCCAAGAGGATTAACGGATACAGAACTAAAGGAGCAAGCACCACGATCCCCGAATCATTAGCAAGAAAAGCCATTACTCCCGTCCGGACCGTAATCATCGCCCCCAACCAGTACCACTCTGCCTTTGGCCTTTGGATAATGCCGGTTCTTTCCGCGAACTTAAAGCCAAGCAAAATAAGGATAAAACCGAAGAAAAGGATGTAACCCCAGGGACTATAGTTAATTAACTCCAGGTTCATGCGGAATTTCCGGACTGCGATCGCCAGCAACTGTTCCCAAGCCCCCGTCCGGAACAGCTGTAAAGCATGATGTAAATGGGTTGTCCCCCCTGAACCCGGCCAGATGGTTTGTAAACCTACCCCCGCCACCAGCGTGCCGGCAAAAAGCAGTAGATTCCGCCGGGCGGTGGCCGTCGGTTGCTGGCGGTTAATTAACCAAGCCCCATAGGTAAGAGCCAACCCGCCGCCAAAATTGGCGCCGCAGGTGGGGGAGCAGATCAGGAACGTAATTGCCCCCAGGAGCGCACCACTCCACTGCCGTCCAGCCCCTTGGATCAGGAAAGCGCTGTTTCCCAGGAAAAAAGTGGCCAGAAAAACCCCTAAATACTCATTCCCCAGACCGTAAAAACGGAGCCCCAGAACCGGACTGGGGCCTAACAGCGAAAGCCGCATCAGGGTGGAGCCTGACAACAGATCGACCAAGATCACCAAAGCTGTACTGTTCAGGAGGGCGCGGTAAGCCCGTACACGGTTGGGAAAAATCCGGCAGGCGATCGCCCAGAGCGTTCCGGTCAAGGAAACCAGGAGTACCACCAGCAAAGGCCAACTGGTTATTTTAAAAGCGGCAAGCAAGAGCATGGTCAAAGGTAAAAAGGGCAAAGCCGGAAGGAGTGTTCTTATCAATAAAGCCCAGCGCCGCCAGGGCGTAAAGGGTAAAAAAAGCGCCATCAAGAGGAAGAAAATAAGAAAATATACATAGACCCGGAGAATAATCTCCCTTTGCCACAGGTTAATCCGCCAATAGCGGCTTTTCGCCGCCAACTCCGGCCAGGCGCCGGCGGTGATCTGCCGGATACCGCTTTCCCTCTCTTCGTCATCGACAAGGCGGAGCAAAAGCGCCGTAAAGTCACTAATGGTCAGCAACCCCGGCTCCCGGGTGGAGGGAAAAGTAAGAAAACCCGGTTCTCCTTTCCTCTGATCCAATAGTAACGACAGAAAAGGAAGATCGTTCCCCTCACCGGCGCTGGAAGGGGTGGCGAAAAAGACAACAATGGCGGTGTCGGACGGGGCCTCCGCCCGGAGACGGCCGAGGAAGGTATCGATCCGGGCCAGACTTTTCGCCCGCCAATAACCCCACCGTTCTTCCGTCATCAGCCCGCGGTAGCCTTCCAACCGCTCCAGATCGCCGGTCTCAACCAGGATCAGATCGGTCTCCGGTAGGCAGGCAAAAACATAATCCCCCAGTTTTTGGTAGTCGGTGCGAAAGCCAAAGGGAAACTCCGGATCCGCCATCAGAACGCTCCGGCCGGTAATTTCCAGGTCCACTTCCCCCCGGTGGTCACTGATCATCAGCTTCGCCATCCGGTTAGTTTTCCAGGGTAGATCGGCATTACCGAGAAAAGCGGTACGTTTTCCGGCTTGCCGTAATGCCGTCCCAACAAGCCCCATCTCCGGGAACAACCCTTGGCTGAAGCCGGGCGCCGACATACTCACCCTTTGGTAGACCTTTTCCGGAGTCAGCTTCCCGGTCACCCGGACAGAGACCAACCCGATCTGCCCTTCCGTTAACAGTTGTTGCAGATGGGGGTAATCCCCCGTGTCAAAATCGGAGAAAGCAACCCGGGTTAAATTCACCAGAATCAACCTGCGGCGGGGTGGCGCCCCGGTAACGGTGGCAAAGAACGGGGCAACCACCGCAAGGATGAGAACCAAAAGCCAACAGGAGCCCAATCTTTTCCGGTTCATTCTTCCCCGGTTCTCTCCTTTACCCATGATCATATCTTAACCCCTTATTCACTGTCAATCTTACTTCTGTCCAATAAGCACTTTTTTCCAATAATATTTGATAATAACTTGTAAAACAGCGCCTACCGGAACGGCGAAAACGATCCCGCTAAACCCGAAGAGCTCTCCCCCAATTAAGATTATAAAGATAACCAGTAACGGATGGAGGCCCACTCTCCCTCCGATCAACCGGGGAATGATCACCATCGACTCCAGTTGGTTAACGATGAAGAAAAGCAGAATCACATAGGCCGCCCGCCATAGACTAGTCTGGGCCGCCAGCAAGACCGCCGGCACCGCTCCCAGCACCGGCCCGAAATAAGGGATAATATTAAAAACCCCGGCCAGCACACCAATTAAAATCGCCAAGTCGACCCGGAGGAGCAAAAGGCCGATTGTTAACAAGAGGCCAACCAGGAGCGAAGAGAGGGCTTGTGCCCGCAAATAGCCGGTAACGACGGCGATTACTTCCCCAATCACCTCCCGTTCCTCGCCGAACAGCCGCTTACTCCAGGTAAAGACCACTTCTTTCAGGTTGACCATATCCTTACTGAAGTAAAAGGCCAGTACCGGAACGAGAAAGAAAAAGAGAACTTGAGAAAAGAAGGAGAGGAGGAAGGTAGCCAGGCGTAAAAGGAATTGCCGTAAGACCTCCTCCCCCCGGTATAACGCCTCGTCCACCACATCCCGGACATTTTGGGGTAAGGCAAAGCGCTTATACTCCTTATTCAGCCGTACAAACCAGTTTTGGAGTTCCTTAACGTAAATCGGCAGTTTGGTCAGGGCTTGGTTTAAATCCTCCACC
>JAAYHY010000153.1 GCA_012735135.1 Bacillota bacterium
TAAGGACTCATTTCTAATAAATGAAATATTGTGAATAAGTGAGAATTTAGGAGAAAAATGAAGATCATAGAGGGAGGGATAAAGTGTATGATTTTCACTGAATTTATTTGATATTAACCAAATATAGTTCTTGATGTTTACTATGGGAGAAATTTATTATGGGAGTTGACATTTGCAAATACTTTCAAGGTTATAATTTCCATGTTTGGTTATCTCTTGCACGGACTCTGTGCTGAAAACAACCTTCGTTAACGTCCTATAATACATATTATGTGAAGTAAATAAGAAAAGAGTGATTGTCAATGTCTAAAATAGCGATGATCAGTACAAATCAATTGGATTACAACGAAGATTATTTCGATAATTTAAATCAGGAAACGATTGAGGATCTTTTAGACCAAATTACAAGTATCTTAGATAAGCGGCTCCGCCGGTTCCAGGATGAGTTTCAAAGGCGTTTCCAGGGCTATAGTCCGGAACTTATCTCCGGTTTGATCCATTTACATAAGATTAATGTCAAAAACTACAACTAAATATAAATAAATATAAAAAATCAAGTGGCTGCCATCGGCTAGCCACTTGATGACGATCTTGATGGCAAGTCTTACCTGCCGGCCGCTTCCTTAATATTCTTCCTTAAGCAGGCTGTTCAACGCCCGGAGTAGTTCAGCGTTAAGATCATGAGCATACTCCCATACCATCAGTCCAGCCAATCCTTTTTCCCTGATATACTCCATTTTATAGGTAAGGGATTCAACATCCTCATATGTAATCCAGAGGTCCCCATTGAAGAGGAAAGGAGCTTTCGCTATATCATCCCAATACCGGGTAAAGCTTGGATCGGTTAAAAATTTTGTCTTAAGATCCGTATAGGATAAGCCATCCGGATAAGCGGCCGCTTTATATCTTTGAAATAAGCCGTTATTATCAGGCGATACACCGCGCCACGCCCGGGCGTAAAAAGGCACACCCATTAGTAATTTTTCCGGTTTGATCCCGGCTTTCAAAAAGGCGGTTACGGCTTGATCCGTACTCCAACCGCCACCGTTGGGATCATTTGGGTTATTATAGAGATTGGCCAAATGTCCGGTTGTTTTACTCCAACCACCATAATAATCAAAACCCATCAACTTTAGGTAATCGACTTCCGTCTGTACCGCCATCACATCAATGGTATCAATAAACCAAAGACTAGCCGGAACCGCCACGGTCAGTGTTAACGGACGACCCTGAATTCCAGCGAAAGCATCCAGCGCAATCCGTAATTCTTGTAATAACAAAACATAAGTCTCAGCATCTTCCGGTCTAGTGACGATTGGCAGTCCGCCTTCCGGGGGCCCTACGGGGTATTCCCAATCGAGATCAATTCCATCAAGATTATAGGTACCAATCCACTCTAAAACATTGGCGATAAAATCAGCCCTGTTGTTGGCACTTATAGCAACATCGGAGAACCCGTCAGCCCCATAGCCCCCCACCGAAAGGTTGACTTTTAAATGGGGATACCTCTCTTTTAAAATAGCAACCTCGTCAAAGAGACGATCAAAGGCAGGGATGATAATATTTTCATCAGTAAAGCCGGGGCGATCTTGTAGATCACGAATATAAATTTTATTCCCATCCAAAAGACCAAATGCAAGGTTGAGGGTAGTAAGGAGATCCCCTTTGATCTGATCAGCATTCCACCTTCGACCCTGATCCATATCTACCGGTTCACTACCAATGGGCCAGGTTCGAATATAGGAAACTATGGGTATCCTTGGGAAAGAATATTTCGTAAGCTCCATTCTTATCCACCTTCTTCTCATAGTAAGAAGATTTTCGGTTATCTACTCCGGTCTCCCCTCCCCTTTTTCTTATGACTATATAGGTAGCGCTTATGCCGGCCACCGCAAGGACAACGAAGTGGGTAAAACTCCAAGCCGGGTAGAGACCACAAGCGACGAAGGCATATTCTAGGCAGCAGCAAAAAGAGAGCACTCCGCTGCTTAGTCATCCAGCAGCCGTTTTTCACCGGTAATTTCCTGAAGTGGTTTAATATCCTGGGTCACTTCCAAAGTTCCCATATACACGCCATTGCCATCCCGGACAGCAAAGTACCGGATATAAACATACCGGTCTCCCATTTTGATCCAGAATTCCTCCACGTCCTTCCGGCCGCTTTTAAAATCCTCCACGATCTGCTCAACAATGTGTACACTGGCCGGGGGATGACAATTGGTCACCTTCCGTCCGATCACTGTTTTGGGCCGGGGGAAAATCCGGTCCTTAGTTTGGGAAAAATACTTCACCGTTCCTTCTTTGTCCACAAAGGTAATATCCACCGGTAAAGTATTAAAGATTTGGGTGATCTCCTCCGGCAAAAGGAGTCCGGTTTCGAAGCGGATATACCCATCGGCGGGACGCTCCCCTTCAGCCCGGGCCTTTTGCTCGACGTTAATATTGACCGGTTTCCACTGGGCGGCCGGCCGCGCTAGAAAGAAGCCGATTTCCTCACTTTCCCTGGCAATTTCGCCCCATTCATCCTCGGTTAATGTGTTAATTGCCATGGGAAACAAGATGTTTTCTTCTTTAAAGATCATCTCCCTGACTTTTCCAATTATTTCTTTGATCTTCCCGGCAACTTGCTCCTTGGCGCCCGCATAGTTGGCTAAAAGGTTGATCCCCTCTTTAATAGCTGCTCTAATCTCATCATCTACCCCCCACATTACTTTCGGCGGGGCACTAATCCCGTATTTCTCCAGTAAAGGAAAGAGTAGATTTTCTTTCCGGGCATAATGCCGATCAATTCCCCGTAACCGCTCTAGATCTTCTATTAAAAGCTGAACCGTCCCTTGGTTATCTTCCCGGCGAAAGGCCTCCAAATGCGGCTCAAGTTTTTCTGCTAGAAATCTTTCCAATTCCTCGTTTTCAAGCTTGAAAGTATGTACAGGATGACCGGGGATATCTTCAATCTTCTCTGGCCGATGAATCTCGCTGATCGAACCCTTAAAAACAGCAGCATGCACATCACAAAGGCGTTGTATTTCTTCCACCGGCAACCCTTCCAGGATCAAGGCCTGTTCCACTTCGGCAATTTCGGTCGCCGACACACCCTCAAAAGTCTCTTCGAATTTTGCTTTCACCTCATCAACGCTTTTACCCTGGTGCAAATCACTGATGATTTCTTTCAGTACCGACTGACGATATTCCCGGTTATTAATCAGTTCACTCAATCTTATCCCCTCCCCTACCCTATTATTCATATTCCAGAAAAAACTCATTCTTGAAATTAGGGTTTCTTGTGAAGGGACTCCCGTAGATCCGTTTTGAAGAAAGGAAAACAAAAAAAGGATTTTAAACTTTACGGTGTAAATAAATAATCAGAAAGGAATCTTTTCCGGATTGACTTATCCATTTGTGTTGAATGAGGGAGGATTTCAGAAAAATTGAAAACCGGAATCGGTTGAGGAAAGGTGCATAATGAAAAAAAGATACGTCTACCCGGCGCTTATCCTGCTTTTCTACTCTACCCATTTTAACCCTTTCAACGGGTCCACAAAGATAACCGGTAGTATTCCACCCTCCGGGCCGGCGCTTTATACCTATGAGATCGTGGAACGCCTCCCCCATGACCCCCAAGCCTTTACCCAAGGTTTGGTCTATAAAGACGGATATTTTTACGAAGGAACCGGCCTCTATGGCCATTCCTCCCTGCGCCAGGTCAACCCCGCCGATGGAACGGTGCTAAGACAAGTTAACCTCCCGGAGGCTTTTTTCGGTGAAGGCATTACCATATATCAAGACCGGATCATCCAGTTAACCTGGCAGGAATATCGCGCCTTCGTCTATGACTTGGCTTCTTTTTCCTTACTAGATACCTTTTCTTACGATACGGAAGGCTGGGGGATCACCTCCGATGGAAAACATTTAATTATGAGTGATGGTTCTTCGCTCCTGACTTACCTCGATCCAGCAACCTTCAAGCCGGTGCAAAGGCTTTCCGTGCAAAGCAACGGTGAACCGGTCACCCGCCTGAATGAACTCGAGTTTATCAACGGCAAGATCTTTGCCAATGTCTGGTTAACCAACCGCATCGCTATCATCGATCCTGCCTCCGGCCAAGTTACCGCCTGGCTAGACTTGACCGGCCTTTTGGATCCGAAAGACCACCCCGGCCATACCGTTGATGTGCTCAACGGGATCGCCTATGACGAAAAAGAAGACCGCCTTTTTGTCACCGGGAAATGGTGGCCTTTTATTTTTGAAATCAAAATCGTAGAACAAACTTTTTAACCACCCCTCCGCCAACCATCCCCCCGAAGATAAATTTAAAAGGATAGATCTAAATTTATAGTTCCCTTCCAGGAAGAGCGATTCAAGTCGTAGGCAACATACCCACCGAAACTGGAGGGCTTAATTCCCAGCAGATTCAGCTCGCAGGTCATACCGGCGCCAACAGAGTAACAAGTTTCCAGCCTTTGATGGAAATCGGTAAAGGAAAACCAGGTGAGCTCTTTCAGTTGAATACATTGCAGCAGTTCCAGGGAATAGGGAAAACGGTAGTGGTAGGCCAATTCCAAGGAGGCTTGGACCAGGTTTTGGGTTTCTGCCTCTTCCGGTTCAATCCCGCGGTAAAGCAAGGGATGGGAAAACCAATCCGATTTTACCGTATTACTGACGATCACCTTTGGGTGAAACGTAAAGTCATCCCAGAAAAAAACCTTTAACGTTTGGGATGCGACATACTTGGCATCAGCAAGCGATAACCCATTGCGGAAAAAGGGCGTATAAAGGTCTATCTCGCCTTTAAATTCATGTCGATCCCAGTTTAAACCGGCGGTTCCGGCATTATGCAGATAGGACGTTCCAGCCAAGTCCGCCCAACCGACCGCTAACGTGTACTGGGGTCGATTATAGTTTAAATCCACCCCTCCTCCCCAAAGGGCATCCGTGCCGTTATGCTCATAATGAAGCTTTCCGATCAGATCAACATTGGGGGTAAAGCCAATCAGTCTAAGTTTGAATTCGGAGTAGTTAAAGAGTTTCCCACGGACTAAACCCCTCAGCTCAAACCTACCCCTCTGCCAAAGAAAACCGTATTGTAAGGCCATTAACTCTTCCCGGAATAATTCTTGCTTAAAGATGGAATGTTCACGGCCAATATATAATAATGGTTTCAGCAGTTGAGTCCATATAATGGTGTAAAAATGGGTTTCTGAAAAAATAGGAGAGCCATTAACAAATTCCTCAGTTAGAATAGAAGTTGGACAAACCTGAATTCTAAGAGGAGGAATTTGAATGGCTCAATACCAGATTACCGTAGATCAAGAACTTTTGCACCGTCTATTTTTAGGCAATAACAAGGATTCCGGTGTGTCAGCGTTATTGGAATCGATATTGAA
>JAAYHY010000154.1 GCA_012735135.1 Bacillota bacterium
GCTTACTCTAGGTGAGGCGCATGGGATTCATCTTCCTCGTATCCAACTTAATCTGCGGTTATTTTCTGGTCAAAGTCGCTTTGCCCCTGTTCGCCCGCCTTCTAAGGAAAGCGGGGATGCTTAAGGCGAACTACCGGGGGGAGTTGATCCCGGCGGCCTTAGGATTAGTCTTTCCTTTGATCCTCCCCCTCCTTTTCCTGGTCGAGCAGAGTTTGGAGCTTCTCGGTTTTTCTACCGGTCTGAACAGGCTACCCTTTTTTGCCTTTCTCTTTTTTACCACCGGCTTTGGTCTTCTGGGTTTAGCCGATGATCTCTTAAAAGACGATGGGGAAAAAGGGATTCGCCAACATTTGAAGGTGCTTGGCCGGGGTGAACTGACTTCCGGAGGGCTAAAAGCCCTTTTTGGCGTAGCCTTCAGTCTTATTTTCGCCCTCGGGGTTCACTTCGCGACCGGTGGCAATTGGTGGCTGCTCATCCCCCAAATCTTTGTCGCTGCCCTCAGCCCCAATATTCTTAACCTGTTTGACCTCCGTCCGGGCCGCGCAATCAAAGTTTTCCTTGCCGGGATGCTTCTTTTGATGATAAACTCTTATCTAGACAAAGGATTAAATTTCACCTTGTATTTGGGGGCTCCTGTCCTCGGGGCCGTGCTCCCTTATTTACCGCTGGATCTGAAGGGGCAGGCGATGCTTGGTGACACGGGAGCAAATTTTTTAGGGGGCGTCTTTGGAGCTTTAGTGGTTTTAGATGGCGATCCCCGGTTTTTAGGGGCGACGCTCTTCGTTTTCCTCGGTTTGCAACTGATGGCGGAGCGCGTTTCTTTTACCAAATTAATTGAGAACAACTGGCTTTTAAAGTTTTTCGATGATTTGGGGCGGGAATAATGCGATTTGGGGTACATGTTTCTATCGGGAAAGGACTGCCGGAAGCGGTCCGGACAGCCAAAGCCTTAGGGTGCGACGCTTTTCAAATCTTTATTGGCAACCCGCGCGGTTGGAAAAAGCGGGCCTTAAGCGACCAGGAGGTGGCGGCATTTCGGCAAGAGGTCCAAACAACCGGTTTAGGTCCGGTCGTTGTTCACCTCTCTTATTTGCCAAATCCGGCCGCTGAGGACGAAGCCTTGTACGAAAAATCAATCCTGGCCATTGCCGAGGAGTACCAACGGGCGGTGGCGATTGGGGCCGCCTATTTTGTCGTCCATCCGGGCAAAAGCGGAGGCCAAGACCGGGAAAGCGCCATGACGAAAGTGGCGCGGGGCGTTAGGGAGATTCTTAAAATGGTTAAAGGTTCCACTCTTTTTCTCCTGGAGAACCAAGCCGGCGCCGGAACAGAAGTCGGTGGCAATCTGGTACAATTAGCCCAAATTTTAGACGAGATTAACCATCCGGACCGGACCGGAATTTGTTTTGATACCTGTCACGCTTTTGCCGCCGGTTATGAACTCCGCACGGCGGAGGGGAGTAACCGGTTGTTGACGGAGGTAGACACCACCGTCGGCCTGGCCCGGATGCCTTTGCTTCACCTTAATGACGCCATAGGGGAGTGCGGCTCCCGTTTGGACCGGCATACGCACATTGGTCAAGGGCGGATTGGCGTCGAAGGGTTCCGGCGCTTGTTAACCGAACCGCGGATTGCCGGTTTGACGGGGATTCTGGAGACCCCGCAAGTTACGCCGGAGGATGACCTGAGGAATCTAGCGGTCCTCCGCCAATTGGCCGCCGGAGGAACCCGATGAACCCGGAGTTAGACCCCGGCCGCGCTTTGGGACCGGATGGTCTCTTTGCCACCCGTTGGCCGGGTTTCGAGTACCGGCCGGGCCAGGCGCAGATGGCAGCCCTGGTCTGGACCGTCTGCCAAAGGGGTGGCTTTGCCTTAATTGAAGCCGGGACCGGAACCGGTAAATCCCTGGCCTACCTCTATCCGGCCTTTTGCGCGCTCACGGCGGAAAAAGAGTTTAACGGCCCCATCATCATCTCCACCCATACCATCAACCTACAGCAACAGTTATTCGAGAAAGAAATCCCCTTTCTAACCCGGACCTTGGGCACCTCCATCCAGGCCACCGTGCTGTTGGGTCGGGGTAACTATCTTTGCCGGCGAAAACTACATTTTTACCGGCAAAACCCCCATCTCCTGGGTAATGGCCTACAAAGCCTCTTTGCGGGTGTCTGGACTTCCGCCCAGCAAGAGGTGGGTTGTGTCGAACAATTGGGTTATGTCTTGCCTTTGGCGTTGAAAGAAAAAATAACATCCGAAGCGGCAACTTGTTTGCGTAAAGACTGCCCCTTTCAGCAGCGTTGCTTTTGGCTCACAGCGCGAAAAAAGGCCTTTGCTGCGCAGCTTGTTATTGTGAACCACCATTTATTCTTTTCAGATTTGGCTATGCGCCAGCGCGGAGAGTTTGATGAGGAAGGTTTAGTGCTCCCCCCTTACCAATTCGTGATCTTTGACGAAGCCCACCACCTGGCGGAAGTGGCCGCCGAGCACCTGGGGACCCGGATCGACCAAAAAGAAATCAACCATTTTTGTCACCGGTTATTACACCAGGAGGGAAAATGGGGCCGGGGCTGGCTTCCTTCTCTACGCCAACGGCTGGTCGAAGGAGTAACAGATTTAGCTCTAATGCAAAAATTAATCGGCGCCTTGGAAGGGGAGTTGATCCCCGGTTTGAGAAGTCTGGAAAACCTTTTAAACAGTTTTTTTCTCACCTTGGCTTCCCATGAAGGGCTGGCGTATTCCGGCGCTGAGGAGCTTAAACGCCGTTTTACCACTAATCTGTTGGCCGACCCGGAGCTTATGAGGCAAGTCAACCACCTACAGGAGGCCCTCAACCAATGGACCGGACAACTTTCCCGGTTTGTTGACAGTTTCGCCGAGGTGGAAAAACTACGGGAAGACGTTATTTTTCTGGCGGAAGCAGGGCATTTTTTTAGCAGGATCGCCGCGGACTTGCCGCTCCTGCTGGATGGGGGTGATGAAGACTTTGTCTCCTGGTTGGCTGTTCAGCCGGAAGGCAGTTTGGCTCTGCGTACGATCCTCTACCGGGTGCCGTTACATTTAGGCGACCTCTTGTCCAACGAGTTATTTACCCGGCTGTACGGGGGAGTTTTAACCTCGGCCACTTTAGCGGTGGCAGGAGACTTTAGTTACGTCAAAACCAATCTTGGCTTATCTCTTTTGCCGGCCGGGGCTTGCCGGGAAGCAATCCTGGCGTCCCCCTTCAATTACCGGGAGCATGTCTTAATCCTTGTCTCTCCGGATCTTCCTTTACCGGAAGACCCGGACTATACGGCGGCCGTCTCCCTCTTGTTGCCCCCGATCATCCAAGCAGCCGGCGGCCGTAGTCTCCTGCTCTTCACCAACCGGCAACAGATGAATCTGGTTTATACGCAGATTTCCCCCCCCTTAAGTGCGGCGGGAATCCATCTCCTTCGGCAAGGGGAAGAACCCCGCCACCAACTTTTAAAAAAGTTCCAGCAAACCCCCAGAGCCGTGCTGCTGGGGATGGACAGTTTTTGGGAAGGGGTGGATATCCCGGGGCCACAGTTATCAAACGTGATTATTATCCGCTTACCTTTCCGGGTACCGACGGAACCCCTCTTTCAAGCCCAATGGGAAGCCTTGGCTAAGGAAGGAAAAGATCCCTTTCTCCATTTGAGCCTGCCCGAGGCCGTGATCAAATTCAAACAGGGATTTGGCCGTCTGATTCGTTCCCAAACCGACCGGGGGGTCGTGGTTATCCTCGACCAAAGAATTATGACGAAATGGTACGGCCAGGCTTTTCTCCGTTCGATTCCCGGCGGGAAACTGATGACCGTTCCCCAGCGGGAACTGGCATCTTTGATCCAAAAATGGCTGGCTTAAGCCGTATTTTCCTGCTTTTTTTGGGTTTTAGTCCAGATTTGACCAGCGCCGGCCAGACTGTATTTATTAACAAGAAAGGGAAGCGTTGCGCTTCCCTTTCTTGTTTCATGATTATTTGCTTGTTCTTCCCGGCGTTAATGGGCTTTGACTTCCGTCCAGATCCGGTCGTAAACTTTAAGGTAATCGGCCAGGTCTTTAAAGATGTCATAATTAACCAGGTCTTCTTCCTTGGGATAGGCCGCCGGATCATTCACGAGATCCGGATCGAGCATTTTCACCACTTCCCCGTGGGGACTGGAGTAACCGATATAATCCGCATTTTTAAAGGCGATCTCCGGATCACACATAAAGTTGATGAATTTCTCCGCTTCCGCTTTGTGTTTGCTGGTTTTGGGCACCACCATGGCATCAACCCAAAGGTTGCTTCCTTCCTTAGGGAGAGCATACTCCAGATCGGGATTTTCCCGTTTCATATAGATGGCATCCCCCGACCACACTACCGCCAAAGCCGCTTCCCCGGCGATCATTTTATCCTTCACATCATCACCGACGTAAGCCAAGACCAAGGGTTTTTGTTGAATCAAAGCCTCTTTGGCCGCTTCCAGTTCCTCCAGCTTACGAGTGTTCATATCATAACCCAGCATTTTCAGGGCCACCCCGATGGAATCCCTTTGGCTGTCCAGCATAAGAATCTGTTTACTATACTTCGGGTCCCAAAGGATCCGCCAACTGGTAACCGCTTCGTCCACCATGGTTTTATTATAAAGGATCCCCACCGTCCCCCACATATACGGAACGGAATATTCATTCCGGGGATCGTAGGCCAGGTTCTTAAACCTTTCTTCGATGTACTTGTAGTTGGGGATATTGTTAAAATCCAACTTCTGCAACATGTCTTCCTTGATCATCCGCTCAATGGTGTAGTCGGAGGGGAAGAGGACATCATATTGAGCGCCCCCCGATTTAATCTTCACGTACATATCTTCGTTGGTGCTGAAGGTATCATAGTTCCCCCGAATGTTGTATTTTTTCTCGAAAAGGTCGATGACGGATTCATCGATATAATCTCCCCAGTTGTACACATTCAGGACGACCCGGCTATCCCGCCCGCAGGAAGGCAAAAGAAATACCGCCAGTACCAGCAGGATTGCCGCCAAGAGAAAACGCTTTTTATTTTCCATTACTCTTCACTCCTTTTTTATTATCGCTGGACATTCTTAAATTAACAACGATTAATAAAAGTAAAACCGTGAGGAAAAGCAGGCTGGACAAGGCATTAATCTTGGGGTTAATTCCTCGCCGCGCCATTGAGTAAACAATAATGGAGAGGGTGGATACACCGGAACCGGTGGTAAAGAAACTGATGACAAAATCATCGACGGAAAGGGTAAAGGCCAGCAGAAGACCGGTGACCACCCCCGGCATAATCTGGGGGAGAATGATTTTCCGGTAAGCATAGAAGGGGGTAGCCCCCAAATCCAGAGCCGCTTCATACAAGTTTTTGTCCAATTGTTTAAGTTTCGGCAGCACGGAAAGGATCACATAGGGAATGTTAAAAGTGATATGGGACAAGAGCAGAGAAACAAAGCCAAGCTGGAAATTGGTGAAGACAAAAAGGATCATCAAAGACAATCCGGTCACAATGTCGGGGTTCACCACCGGGATATAGGTCAGGTTCATGACGATCGTTTTCTTCAGGCGCTTCATATTATGGATCCCAATGGCTGCCGCCGTACCGATCACCGTGGCGATCACGGCGGAGAGGACGGCTATGATCATTGTATTGGACAGGGCTTTCATAATCTGCCGGTCCTTAAAGAGTTCCAAATACCAATTAAAAGTAAAACCCGCCCAGGTGCCTCTGGATTTGGAGGCGTTAAAGGAAAAAACGATCAGGATGAGGATGGGCGCGTATAAAAAGAGATAGATCAAAGCGGCATATCCTTTTTTCAGAAACTGTTTCACAAGAGCCCACCCCCTTCATTTTCTTTTTCGTACTTGGACATCACGCCAATGCTCA
>JAAYHY010000155.1 GCA_012735135.1 Bacillota bacterium
GGTTACCTCCGGGTTGCCGAACATGACACCGACTTTTTCCCGGATCTGATTAATAAAAATAGCCACCGTCCGCGACTTACTGATGGCGCCGGTTAATTTCCGCAAGGCCTGGGACATTAAGCGGGCTTGCAGACCCACATGGGAGTCACCCATCTCGCCTTCAATCTCGGCGCGGGGAGTCAACGCCGCCACCGAGTCAACAATGACCACATCCACCGCCCCGCTCCGGACCAAGGCTTCCGCAATCTCCAGCGCCTGTTCGCCCGTATCCGGTTGGGAGATCAAAAGATTGTCGATGTCCACCCCTAGCTTCCTGGCATATAAAGGATCGAGGGCATGCTCGGCATCGATAAAAGCGGCAATGCCGCCCATCTTTTGCGCCTCGGCGGCCATATGCAAGGCAACGGTGGTTTTTCCCGAAGATTCGGGCCCGTAAATCTCAATCACCCGCCCACGGGGAACTCCCCCGACCCCCAACGCCAAATCCAAAGTAATTGCGCCGGTCGGAATGACATCTATGTTCATCTTGGTGTCCGCTTCCCCCATTCGCATGATCGAACCTTTACCAAACTGCTTTTCGATCTGGAGGATCGCCACCTCCAATGCTTTCTGTTTCTCATCTACGGACATCTTTCCGCCCTCCTCCAAACATTTGTTCGCTTTGAGTATAACAAAAGAAGACTTTCCTGTCAATCTTCGTTGCCTGCCTAAAAAAGACTCCCGTCCTTTGTTTCCCGCCGGGACAGAATGGTCTTCTCCATTAGCTAGAAAAGGCCTTCGCTGTTTGCCGAAACACCATTCTGCCGCGGCGGAAAAGATCAGTGACTACTTGGTAAACTTATCCGCCACCTTGGAAGCGCCGTAGGATTCGGGTTTAATCCGGGCGTCAAACCCGCTGCCGGTCACCATACCGACCACCTCCCGGATGATCTCTTTGGTCCGCCCCTGTTGGCCCACGTCCAAGTGGATCTCGATGTCCAAATCAGTCTTGCCGATCGCCATAAACTTCCCGGCCAAGCGCGAAGCCACTTCCAAACTGCGGGCCGTTTCCAGGAAGATCCGTTGTTTCAACGAAATCTTGCCTTTCTGCCGTTCTTTGGCGTAATAAAACCGTCCGCCTTTTCCCTCCCGCAAAATGATGATGGCGGTGACATAATAAACATCCTCCCGGACCTGGGAATCGGTACCGACAATTAATTTATAGGTATCCTCCGGATGTTCATCAATGAAAGCCAGCAGATCACGGAAGACTTGGTTGAAACTAAGTCGTCCTTTGGTCGGGCTGATAAAATTCATCTTCATCCCCTTTTCGGTATAAAGCCTGATTTCTAGTGGGGCCGTTCAAAGCATTCCCGCAATAGGCAGCAAGGGCGTAAAACTCCGCCGGGGAAAGGGTCTCCCCTCTCCGGCGCGGGTCAAGCCCAAGCTCTTCTAAAGCCGTCATTACCTTTTTTTCCCCCCCCAGTTGCGAAAATATACCGCGCAGGGAGTTATACAGGTTTTTCCGGCGGGTGGAAAATACCGTCCGGACCAACAGGGAAAAACAACGGTCAATCTCCGGGGAAATTGCTTTTGGCTTGGGGACCAAGCGGACAATCGCCGAGTCGACCTTCGGCCGGGGCAGAAAAACCGTCGGCGGTACGACGCCAACCAACTCCACATGGCAAAAGGACTGAATCATCACCGAGAGCGCCCCGTATTCTTTATTGCCGGGCGGGGAAACCATCCGGTCGGCCACTTCCTTCTGGACTAAAAAGACCAAAAGCTGCCACTGAACGGTTGATTCCAGCAAATGGAAGATAATCGGGGTTGTAATATAGTAGGGCAAATTGGCCACGACTTTGGGGACGGTTCCTTCCGGTGGGAAGAGCGTGGCCGGGTTAAGCTTTAATATATCCCCAAAGACCAAACGGACATTGTCAAACTCCGCCAATACCTCCGCCAGAAGCGGCGCCAAGGAACGATCGGTCTCGACCGCCACCACCGCACCGGCGGCTTCAGCTAAAGCAACCGTCAGGGCTCCGACCCCGGGGCCGATCTCCAGAACCTGATCATCCGGGCAAAGCTCTGCCGCGGTCACAATCTTCCTGAGAATATTGGCGTCCGTTAAAAAATTCTGTCCCAAGCTTTTTTTGGCGGTTACTTTGTGCTTGGCCATTAACTGTTGAACTTGACGGGGAGAAGTTAGGTTCACCTTTTTTTCTTCCGTAATCTTCGACCCCCCGCTTACTTAAATTTAAAAAAGAGGGCCACTGATTGTTGCCCTAAACAAACGGTACTGACCTTTATATTATCGGTTAATCTCCGCCCGAAAAATAACTTTTCTTAACTTGGAGAACGGTCCCGCATCAAATTGCTCCCCGGTCTTAATTTGAGCTTTTTCAACATTTCTTCGCTAACGGTTTTTACTTCCAGGGGATGTTGGTATTTATTTTGAATCCCGCCGATCAGCGCCACCGCCAACGTCATCAGCGGCCATTGTTCCAGACGGCCGTCGGGCTTTTGGATGTACATCCCGCCCCGCTCCCGGTCGTCTTCCAGGTAAAGGGCGGGAATCTCCTGGTCGAAACGGTCAATCAAGGCCCGCCCGACTTGCTCCCCGGTCTTCACCGGCAGCATCACCGCGAAATCATCCCCGTGGATGTGGGCAATAAAGATATCCGGCGCTTCCAGTTCATCGGTGACCTCCAACAATAAACGGCTCAAAAGGCGGATGGCTTCATCGCCCGCGCTAAACCCGTAACATTGATTGTAAATCCGGAAATTATTAATGTCGATAAACAGAAGATCGCAATCTCCCCCGTGGGCAAGGCGCTCGGCAATCTCCCGGCGCATTACCTCCCAGCCTGGAAAACCGGTGAGGGAATTTTTTGAAAGCGCGCGGCGTTCCGCCATCAGATAGTTTACCTTTGTTAAAATATCCTTCGGCTTAAAAGGTTTGACCAACTGCGTATCAATGCGCACGCCTAAGACGGCCAAATCCGCCAAGTTAATCTCTTCCTGGGTTAACAGGATAATCCCCATGTTCCGCGTCTCCGAATGGCGTTTTAAATCATAACAAACTTCCAGTCCCTCTTTACCGGTGATATTCTGGTCGATAACCACAACCCCCGGTTTGAAGTTAAGTGCTTTCGCCAGTACATCATCGCCTTGGGTGCACGTAGCCATCTGATATCCGGCGCTTGAAAGCCGGATGACCATAATCTCCGCCAGGTGTGAATCGTGCTCGGCGATCAAAACCCGCTCCAGATTCATCAAAACCCGCTCCTTCCCCTCACTTTCCCCTCAGATTAATGTTTCGACGAAAGGCACCCTATTCCTCTTCGTTAACCGGAAAAAACCGGGATTTCCCCTTGATAGTTCCTTTTGCTCACGGCGCCAAGATATAGACTTTCACTTTTTTCCTACCCCAGAGGAGTGCCTCCCGAAGGGTATCATAACAAACATCAATCCGGTTCCCTTTGATCGCCGAACCAATATCTTCCGCCGCGGCAAAACCATACCCCTCAATATAAAGCTTCGTGCCCAAGGGGATCACTTTCGGGTCAACAGCGGCAATTCCGTACGTGGCTTTTTTCCCGGTATATGTATACCCGTCGGCGTAAATACCACAGGACTGAGGACCCGGTTCATAGGCGGTGGCTTCCATCGTCAACACCTTGGTGTAGCGGATAATCTGCCCCCGGCCAACGGTCTTGGTGTAAATGACCGGCCTGGTGCCCCGGGCGATCACCTTATGCACCGCCGGCTTGACTACCCGTTCCCCGATGGGGGTACGGCTCACCTCGCGCCCATTCTCGTAAACGACCGCAAAATCCTGGGCCAGAATCCCCTGCTCACCAGGGTTAACCACCCGCTGCTTCCCTTGGTCAAGATTGGGATCGTTGACGTAGCTAACCGGTGGCGTAATCTTTTTTTCAATGGTTATGGTATCGGTCGTAACCCGAATCACACTTAACCGCAGACCTTCCCAGACTTGGGCCTCCGGGGGCAAGGAGAGCCGGTCCGCCTCCCCAAGCTCAATGCCGGCCCGGGCAAGAGCTTCCTTGGCGGTGACCGGGGGCAAACAAACGGCTACCTCCCGACCGTCGACGAGAATGGAGAAGTTTACGCCCCGCCGGATGTTGACGACCATCCCTTCCTGGACCCGCGCATTTAAACCGGGGGTGACCTCATCCCCGGGCTGCATGAGGATTCCAGCCCGTGTCAGCGCTTTCTCGATCGTGGTGGCCGTCGTCTTTACTTTCAGCTGGGCCCCGTCTACCGCCACCGTAATCGTCTTCAATTGTAAAGCATAAACCAATAAAAGGAATAAGACCAGTCCCGCCAGGCTATTAACCAAATAGCTCCCCCAGCGGGAGGGCAAGGTTAACTTTAACGCACCAACCTTCAGCGTTTGCAAGTCCCTACCTCCTGCCAAGAAAATAACCCAAAATTTACTCTTTTTCTAATCTATTCCTCCTCCGTCCCAACGTTTCCTGCTGGAAATAGGCGGAAAGCCTATTCATCCATATATGAACGGATCCGCAGCTCAACCCCAAGTTCTTCCGCCATTTTCCGTACAGGTTCCGGATCAAAGCCGGGGATCTGCACCACCGAGACCACGACCCGGGGGATAAATTTCTTACTCTCCCGGATAAAACGGAGTAAAGCCGGATAGGCCTCCGGACCCAGGCTGGGCTGACACAGGCGCTCATAGGTGGCGGCGTCGGCCGCATTTAAACTGATCGAAATGGTATCGACCAAGCCCTTCAGCTGAGGAAGGATCGCCTGTTTCAGCAGGGCCTCGGCCAAACCGTTGGTGTTGACCCGGATCGCCACCCCATAACGGGCTTTTAGAGCGCGGGCCACCTCCACCACCACTTCCCAGCGGAGTAATGGTTCACCGTACCCGCAAAAAACAACCTCCCGGTAGGCGCCGGCATCCCCGGCCGCCGCCAATACCTCCGCCGCCGAGGGCTCCCGGTCCAACCAAAGATCATACCCGACCCCTTTTTCATTGTTCCGGATACAAAAAATACACCGGTTCGGACACCGGTTGGTAATATTCAAATAGAGCCGGTCACCAATCGAATAAGCGTATACTTGTCCCATTTTCCCGCCCTTCTTTTGACTGTATAAATTAGAACCTTTCCGCTCCGGCGCGAGCGGAGATGGAAAGCAGGGTGCGCGACACGGAAGTCGCGCACCGTTTTCGCTGATGGATGAAGAATGAAAAAGCGGTTGCCCGTTTTCAAGCGGTAGACAACTTTACGAAGCCGCGGGCAGTCCAAAACAGGCCGCCCCGTTTGCCCACGTTAATGCGGCCACCTCCGCCGTCTCCAGCCCCAGAATCGCCCCGACTTGGTTGGCAATGGCCCCCAGATAAGCGGGTTCATTCCGCCGTCCCCGCCAAGGATGGGGGGTTAAATAAGGGGCATCGGTCTCCAGTAAGAGCCGGTCCCGGGGAATCGCTTTGAGGACCTCCGGTAGTTTACGGGCATTTTTGAAAGTGACCGGCCCGCCCACCGCGAGGTAAAGACCAAGGTCTAAATAAGCCCGGGCCATCTCCAGGCTGCCGGAGAAACAATGCAGCACCCCCCGGAAAGACTCCCCTTCCGCCTTTAGGGTGGTTAGTAACGCGCCATGGGCTTCCCGGACATGGATCACCACCGGTTTTCCCGTCTTTTTCGCCAAGGCCAGCTGCGTCCGGAAGACTTCCTCTTGCCGCGGGCGCGGGGAGTTGTCATAATAGAAATCCAAGCCGATCTCACCAAGGGCTACGGCTTTCGGGTGGCAGAGCAGTTCCTCCAGGTGTTGCAACGTCGCGGGAGTGACGCCGGCGGCATCATGGGGATGAATGCCGACGGCGGCATAGATCCCCGCTTCGCTTTCGGCCAACCGGAGAGCCCGTTCGGATGAGGGCAAATCATACCCGACCACCAACATCCGGGTGACACCGGCCGCCCGCGCCCGGGCGAGGACCTCCGGCCAATCTTCCTGGTAAGCTTCATCATTCAAGTGACAATGGGTATCAAAGAGCCTCATCGGACTTGCGCTCCGTCCCCGACCTCTTTCTCCGGTCTGATCACGGCCAAAGTTTCACCGTCCCCGGCCGCCAGGATCATCCCTTGAGAGAGCACTCCCCGTAATTTAACGGGCTTTAAGTTGGCGACAACCACAATTTCCTTCCCCACAAGATCCTGCGGTTGATAATACTTGGCAATCCCGGCGACGATCTGCCGCTCTTCGTGGCCGATCCGCACTTGTAAACGGAGGAGTTTATCGGCACCTTCGATCTTCTCGGCGGCCAGCACCTTGGCGACCCGCAGATCGATTCTGGCAAATTCATCAATGGTAATCTCCTCTTTTTTCGGGCTCGCCGTTTTTTCCGGCTTTTTCTCTGCGGTCGCCGGCGCCGCTTTCACCCCTCCGGCCTCCGGTGTTCCCTCCGCCGTTTCCTTCTCCCAATCGATCCGGGGGAAAAGCGGTTCGCCTTTTCGCACCCTTGTCCCGGCCGGGTACAATCCCCATTTTCCGGCCGCCTCCAGGCCCTGGGCGGCCGGGTCCGTATCCAAACCCAATTGGTTAAAGATCCGGGCCGGAGTCTCCACCAGGTAAGGAGTGAGCAGGACAGCGCTGATCCGGATTGTTTCCACCATCGTATAAAGGACGGTCTCTAGGCGTTCCCGGTTGCCGCTCTTATTCAAACTCCAGGGCGCCGCTTCGTCAATATATTTATTGGCCCGCCCGATCAATTGAAAGATGGCGGCCAGCGCATCGGAGACTTCCAATTGGGCCATGTGCTCCTGGACCGCCTGGCAAGTACGGCCGGCTTCCGCCCGCAGGGCCTCTTCCAACGGGCCATTCGCCCCGGGCGCCGGCACCACACCGCCGTTAAACTTCTCCACCATCGACAGGGTCCGGTGGAGAAGATTCCCTAGGTCATTGGCTAAGTCCGTATTGATCCGCAAGACCAGAGCCTCTTCCGAATAGACGCCGTCCGAACCGAAGGGCACTTCCCGGAGGAGATAGTAGCGGATGGCAGCCAACCCGTACTTCTCTACCAAAACCACCGGGTCAACCACATTCCCCTTGGACTTGGACATTTTCCCGCCGTCCAAAACCAGCCAGCCATGGCCAAAGACCTGTTTGGGCAAGGGCAGGTCCAAGGCCATCAGAATAATCGGCCAGATAATCGTATGGAAACGGACTATCTCCTTCCCGACCAGGTGCAGTTCGGCCGGCCAGAACCGGGCAAAAAGGCTCCCCTCCCCCGTCTCATCGGGGTAACCCAAGGCGGTGATATAATTGGTCAAGGCATCAAGCCAGACGTAGACCACATGCTTCGGGTCAAAGGGAACCGGAATCCCCCAGGAAAAGGTGGTCCGGGAGATACAGAGATCTTCCAACCCCGGCCGGAGAAAATTATTGATCATCTCGTTCTTCCGGGAAACCGGCTGGATAAACTCGGGATGGGCTTCGATGTAGGCCATCAGCCGGTCGGCATATTTGGAGAGCCGGAAAAAGTAACTCTCTTCCCGGACCTTTTCCACTTCCCGGCCACAATCGGGACACTTGCCGTCGACCAATTGCCGTTCCAGCCAAAAAGCTTCACAGGGTGTGCAATAGAGCCCTTCATATTCACTCTTGTAAATATCCCCCCGGTCGTAGAGGCGTTGGAAAATTTGTTGCACTCTTTTGGTATGACGGGGTTCGGTGGTCCGGATGAAATCATCATTGCTAATTTTTAGTAATTTCCATAATGATTTAATATTGGCCACTATTTCATCGACAAAAGTCTGGGGGTCTTTCCCCACCGCCGCCGCCCGGCGTTGGATCTTCTGGCCATGCTCATCGGTGCCGGTTAAAAAAAAGACCTCATCCCCCAATAACCGGTGATAACGGGCTAAGGCATCGGCCACCACTGTGGTATAGGCGTGGCCGATATGCAGATTGTCACTGGGGTAATAAATGGGTGTGGTGATATAGAACTTTCCCATCGCCATCTCCTCCTTAAAATTCATAAAAGATAAATCATAAATAAAAAACCTCACCACCCAAAGAATCACCTTTGGGGGCGAGGATTTCCCGCGGTACCACCCCAATTCTCTCCGCGAAACAGAGACTTGACGGACAGGGTCTTCCCTGACCTTACGCGTTAACGGGCGCACCCGGAACACTTAGCAGAGCACCGCTCTTTCAGTGCACGGCTCAGGGTCCATCTTCGTCTCTCCTTACCCGGTCGGCTCCCACCATCCCGACTCGCTGTCCGGCCCAGGAAGACTACTCCTACCCATCCTTGCCTTTTTCTTAGTAGATTAATAATATTAATAGCCATTGTCGACCAGTTTGTCAAGGCTAACTTCCAATTGATAATTTTTCCCAAAATAATTATTCCCACCATTGACTTAGTCTGGAAATTAAGGTACAATTAACTTGTAGTTAATTGAGTTGAGTCCGTATAATGGTGTAAAAATGGTTTTCTGAAAAAATAGGAGAGCCATTAACAAATTCCTCAGTTAGAATAGAGGTTGGAGAAACCAAAATTCTAAGAGGAGGAATTTGAATGGCTCA
>JAAYHY010000156.1 GCA_012735135.1 Bacillota bacterium
AAAATAGGGGAAGGGATCGTATAAAAAAATTTACTTTGGGAGGAAATACTTAAAGATAGTAGAATAATCTTAACGTTATGTGATTTTTTTGCGCAATTCGAGGAGGGTTTGTTTTGAAGAGTTATACTGTGGACAAAATTAGAAACATCGTCCTTGTCGGCCATGGTGGATGTGGTAAAACGATGTTGGCTGAGGCAATGCTCTATGATGCCAAAGCTGTGGATCGTTTCGGGCAAGTAGACGACGGAACTTCTGTAATGGACCATGACCCCGAGGAAGTTAAAAGGAAAATCTCCATAAATACCTCCCTCGCACCGGTGGAATTTGCCAACCACAAAATAAATCTTCTGGATACCCCCGGTTTTTTTGATTTTGTGGGTGAGGTTAAGGCGGGCGTCCGGGTCGCCGATGCCGGAATCGTTGTTGTTTGTGCCGCTAGCGGTGTGGAAGTCGGAACAGAAAAGGTCTGGAGTTATCTGGAAGAACGCGATTTGCCGCGGATTGTTTTTGTCAATAAAATGGACCGGGAAAATGCCAATTTCCATCAGGTTTATCAGGCGTTAAAAGACAAATTTGGTTCCCGGTTAATCCCGATCGAGATTCCCATCGGCGCGGCCGAGAGTTTTAAAGGTTATGTGGATGTGATCACCGGCAAAGCTTATATTAATGGTAAGGAAGAAGAAGTGCCCGCCGACCTCAAAGACCAAGTGGAAGAGTATTATCATCTCCTGCTGGAAGCAGCCGCCGAGACCGATGATGATCTCCTCACCAAATATTTGGAAGGGGAAGAGCTGACCAAAGAGGAAGTCTTGAACGGATTCCGGAAGGGCACGATGGCCAGGCAGATTATCCCGGTTATGTGCGGTTCGGCTCTGAAGAATATCGGCATTGAAGACCTGCTGAAGAAGATCGTGGAAGTGCTGCCTTCTCCGGCGGATACGGTGCCGGAAATCGCCGTCAACCCGCAGGCGAATGAAGAAAAAGAACTGAAAGCCGATACCAACGGACCGGTGGCCGCTTTAGTCTTCAAGACCATGGCCGACCCCTTTGTCGGGAAATTGACCCTCTTCCGGGTTTACTCCGGAAAAGTGAGTTCCGACTCCTCCCTTTGGAATGCCTCCCGGAATCAGGAAGAACGGATCGGTCAATTGTTCTTAATTAAAGGAAAAACCCAAATCCCCGTGCCGGTGCTGGAAGCCGGCGATCTGGGGGCGGTCGCTAAACTTCAGGTGACCAGTACCAATGACACCCTCTGCGTGAAAGGTACACCCCTTCTGCTTACGGGGACGGAATTTCCCAAGCCTAAACTGACGATGGCCGTGGCGGCCAAAACCAAAGGCGATGAGGATAAGATCAGCAGCGGTTTAAACCGTCTCCTGGATGAAGACCCCACCATTAAAGTAGAGAAGGATACAACCACCAAAGAACAGCTCCTCTCCGGGATCGGTGATTTGCACCTTGAGGTCATCATCAGTAAATTACAGAAGAAATTCGGCGTGCAGGTGGAGCTGAAGGATCCGAAAGTTCCTTATAAAGAGACGATTAAAGGCACCGTCAAAGTCGAAGGCAAGCACAAGAAACAATCGGGCGGACGCGGCCAGTACGGTCATGTCTGGTTGGAATTGGAGCCCTTACCACAGGGGGGCGGCTTTGAGTTTGTGGATAAGATTTTCGGTGGCGCAGTGCCGAGACAGTTTATTCCGGCGGTGGAAAAAGGAATCCGGGAAACCATGGAGGAAGGGGTGTTGGCCGGTTATCCCGTGGTTGACGTGCGGGCCACCCTTTATGACGGTTCCTACCATAGTGTGGACTCATCGGAAATGGCCTTTAAGATTGCCGCTTCGATGGCCTTCAAGAAAGGATTTATGGATGCCAAGCCCATTTTGTTGGAACCCATTGTCAACGTGACCGTGACTGTTCCCGAAGAATACATGGGGGATATTATTGGCGATCTGAATAAAAAACGCGGCCGGATCCTGGGCATGGATCCGAACCATGGCTTCCAGGTGATTAGAGCCCAGGTTCCCCTCAGTGAAATGTTCAAGTACGCCATTGACCTTCGTTCCATCACCCAAGGCCGCGGCGAATTCGAAATGGAATTTGACCATTATGAAGAAGTCCCGGCCAACCTGGCGGAGACGATTATCGCTGCGGCGAAGGCCAACCAAAGTGAATAAAAGCATAAGCACGTGCCAGTGCGCCAAATCCAATACTAAAAAAAGCCCTGAAAAAGGGCTTTTTTTTAAAAACTATTTCCGAAGAGGGTCGCCTCAACTAAAGTACAGATAATATGGCCTAACATTAAAAACAACTCTTTGACGCGCGGACGGTTGACGACCGGAACATAAAACAGCAGATCCGGACGGTAGGTTTTGAGCGGGGGATAGCTACAAAAGGCAAAGGTAAATGCTGCTTTTTCTTTGCTTGCCTTAATAATTGACTCCACCGCTTGGCTATTTTCCCCGGCGATGATTAAGAGGCCGTCGCCTTCTTCTATTTCCCTGAATAAACCGGAAATGGCTGCTTCCCCGCCGACGTCCAACTCCAGAAGGGTAACCGGCAGGGGAGGATGCTTCATGTTCAGACCGTGGTTGAAATTATCGGCGAGATCACGGGCGATATTCCGGTAAGACTCCAGGCCTAATATATAAAGTCTACGTTGGGCTTGAAAAATGTCCACCATTTTGTTGGCGATTTCTTGGGCAAGCTCCAAACCTTCCGTACTTAACAGCACCGGTAGTTCCGCTTGATCCAGCAGTTGGGAGAGGATAAATTCCCGGTTAAAGTTGTGCCTTAGCATTAAAATCCCCCTTTTAAATCTTCCCCGACCAAAGTCACCTGTCATATTCTATGAGCATAAAATAATTTAAGTGCATAAGATTAAGAGATGAGGTGATGAAATGGAAAAATACCGGTTTTGGTTTGAAAAACCGAGAGCTGAGGAAAGAAACTTTCGCGACCGGGAGCACAATTTAGATAATGACGGTTCATACCAAAACGTGCTTCAACCGGCGAATGCGAATCCCAATGATCCGTGGGCCGATTGGTTTAACGCCGGTCTAGACCCGGAACCCTTTACCGATCCCTTCGGTACCGGAACCGAGCAAGATACCTATTTTAACTACGGGGTGAACCCAAGCTACGCACCGGCGGAATCTGGGCCAACCACTTCTTGGCAAGCTATTCCTTGGGATCAGTCCCCCACTTTCCCATGGTTTCTGGAAGAAGCAGAAACAAAAGGCCAGCCTGGAGAAATGCCGGCTGCTGCAAGGGTAGAACAGGATGATAGGAGCGAAGGAGAAAGGGAAAGGGAGCGGAAAAGTGATCCTTTGATCGTTGCCGGGCCGGAGATGCCGAGGGAAGAAGAAGGCCCAACGGCCGATTATCTTTTTGGCTCAAAGCAAGAGGAACCGGCGTGGGCCGGCGAAGCTGGGTTTTGGCCGGCCGAAACCGGGGTGGCTTCAGGGATAAGTGGGGCCCTGGAAATCGAATTGAAAGAAGAGACCGGGTTGAAGGAGGAAGAAACTGAGTCTAGGGAAGAAAACGGGTTGAACTTGGAACCTGAAAGCAAGGAAGAACCCCCATTGAAAGAAGAAAACCAGATGGCGGAAGAGACCCTGGGTAAAGAAGGGACGATAAACAAAGAAGCGGCCATCGATCAAGGAAAGCTTATGGGCCAAGCAGAAACGGTCAATAAAGATGAGGCCGTGGCCACAGAAAGCGTAAACATAGAAGATACCCGAAATGAGCAGAAAACCGAGGTTGACCGGAAAATAATTGTCTGGCGAAAATTCCCCCAAAAAAGCATCTGAACTTTTGATCGCCGGTGGTTTATTCGCCTTGCTACACTTAATTTCTTTTGGGTTAACCGCCTAACCCAAAAAATTTTTATAAAATGGTGTAGACAAGATCAATTGTATGTGGTAGAATATATTTTGCGTTCGGGAGGAAGCAAAACCCTGGAACGTGCAACAAAAATTAACTGAACACTGATAACTGAACAGCTAGACAGGTAAGCGCGCACTTTCGGGGAACCGGGAGTGTGCGAAAGAAGTGCTGGCTTATTGCTAGAGATAGTAATAAGTCTGACGCGTCTAGAAGAAGAAGATGAGCTTATATCGAGCTCTTCAAGATTTTACGGAGAGTTTGATCCTGGCTCAGGACGAACGCTGGCGGCGTGCTTAATACATGCAAGTCGAACGGAGCCTAGCCGATAGGTTTCACTTATTGGCGAAAGCTTAGTG
>JAAYHY010000157.1 GCA_012735135.1 Bacillota bacterium
ATGGGGGCGGCCAGTTGAATGCGTCGGCCGGTCGGAGCCGTTACCGGTTGCCATTCCACGGCAAACCAAGAAGAAACTTCGTCTTTTACCTTCTGCCATTGTTTGCGGGCAAAGGTGGTGAGTTGCTCTTCCGCCCGGTTGTTTTCCCCATATTTTAAAACATAACGGAACCGTTCGACCAAGCCCGGACCGATCCCCGGCACTTTACCAAAAAGCCAGAGCAAGAAGATGATCATCATGCAGACCAAGATTTGATTTAAAAGGACCCGTTCCCACTGGAACAAGGAAAAAGTCTTCTCCGGAAGCGCCTTTCTGTCCTCTTCCGTAATAACTGGTGGCTCTTCGCGGGCTTGAAAATCCAATTCAACCCGGTTCTCCTTTTGTTCAGACCGTTCCATTGGTTCTCTCCCCATTTTATCCTTATACCACAGTTATATGGGATCTTTTTTGATTCTAGAACAAGCCACCTGCCGGAAGATTTAAGACAAATTATTACTAAATAAAGAGGAAAATACCGCTTATAATCGAATTTAGTCTTAATTTAACTTTTATTTTGAGAGGTGCGACCAGTGGGCATTAAAATCGGTATTCTTAATCCAAATGGTCTGGAATTATGTGCCCAAAGGGCTTTGGAGAGTTTGGTCAATGCTTTTGGCCAGCAAAATATTGAAGTTCACTTATGTTTATATACGGACCAAATCCCCAAGGCTGATCTCCTTATCGGCACCTATGAAAAAAGTCCTTTGTTACGGGAGCTTGTCGACCAAGGACAAGTCCCCCTCACCCCGGCGCCGGAAGCCTTAATGATTCAAGAATTGTCCATCGGAGACCAATCTGCCCTCTGGGCTTGTGCTTATGATACCAATGGACTACTCTATGTCCTTTACGAAATGGCGGAACGTATCAAGGCCCAATCGGTACCGGCTTTATATAAACCGGTCCGGGAAGAGCCGGCCTTTCAACTCCGGGGGGTGCTCCATTTTCTCCATCCGGAAGAACTAAAAAACGGGTGGACAATCCGGCGCGACTACTGGCAGCCTTTTTTTGAAATGCTGATTCAGAATCGTTTCAACTGTTTTACACTGGTCGTTAACCCTGCCTCCGGTGGACCAATCTTCCCCTATCTATTTAGCGTCCCGGAACATCCCGAGGTAAACTTGTTTGGTCTTCCGGAAAAGATCCAAACCACAAATTTACAGACCCTAAAAGAATTGGCCGCCTTGGCCAAAGAAGCGGGGTTAATTTTTCACCTGGGGTTATGGAACTTCTATTCCGGCCATACTCCCCTTTCTTTCCAAATCCCCGGTATAAACCAGGAGAATATCACGGCTTATCTTTACCGCTCCATCAAACAACTACTTTTTGCTTGTCCGGAAATCAACGGACTGGAGTTTAAATTTCAAGCGGCCCCTTTACAACCGGATTTTGCCCTTAATACCATAATTCAAGCGGTTTTAGATACTGGAAACACCATCGATTTAAAATTATACACCGATCAAGTTACCACCGATCTGATTGATCTTCTTCAGGTCAGCGAGGTAAAGGCCTTCTTGACCACGGAAAGTTGGGGTGGCAAATGTGGTCTGCCTTATCTTCCTGCCGAGGTGGACAAAAATTCCCTCTTCCCCGCTTCTGGTCCCAAACTCAGGTCCGCTTTCCAGCTAACCACACCCTCCGATTTCCCCTGGGGAGATCCGGATTACTTCCAACAGTTACTTCCAGCCATAAAAGAATACGGATACGATAGCTTTCAGTTGCTGGCGCCGGGATCGCGCGGGGGCAAAGTTACCCCGGTGTTGCCGTTAACCAAAGAACCCTTCGTGCAATGGGAATTTGAACGCCACTGGTACCAGTTCCACCTCTGTGGCCGTCTTGCTTATCAGCCAGAAACCACCGGTGAGGTATTAATCCGCGATTTCCACCGGCGTTTTGGCGAAAAAGGAAATGATCTGGCTGAACTTTACCGTCTCACCGGGAAAGTATTACCCCTTTATCATACCATTCATGACCAGCCCAACTCGTTGCCGGAATTAAACACCGGCGGTCTCCTTGCCCATTACCTCCGGATGCCTTCCGGCGATCCGGCCCTCTTTGCGGACGTTCTGGAATATAGCCGGGCTCTTTGTAATCAAACCGAGCTCGCGAAGGTCTCCCCTCTTGCCGTGGCCGAGGAACTGAGCCAACTAGGAACAGAGATCCGGCAAACCGTCCAAGTTCTCCAGGGCTTAACTCTTCACACAGGTGAAATTTACGCCGTCGAGTGGGAGCAAACCCTTACGCAGGCGGAGATTACCGGTTGTTTTGCCCTCTTCCACAGCGCAAAATTACGGGCCGCAACGGAACTGGCCTTTTTTATGGAGACAAGCGACCCTTCTTGTCTGGAAAAGGCTCTGGATTGTCTGAAAGAGGCCCGTTTGTGGTGGGAAAAACTGCCGTTTATTGCCCGTTCGGCCCATAGCCGCTTGTTACTTTTGGAAGATGAAAAAAGACTCCAAATTCTCCTGGAAGAATACCGGAGCCGTGGGGCATTCCTCATTGGCTTTGATTTTGGCGGACTTCCGGCCTCCCAAGGGAAAGAGAGAAAAAACATTTTCCCCGATTACTACATTGAAGAGGGGTTTACTTTCCTTCCTCCCCAGGCGGCCTACGATGCGGAAGTTGGTTATGGCTGGCTCAACACGGCTGAACTTCAGGCTACTCCGGCTCCGGTGATCCGTCTTTCCGAAGAGGATTTGCTGTTGACGAAAGAAACCGGAACCAACCAATTTTACCCCTATGAAAATCAACTTTTGACGAAATCCATTTGGTCACGTTCACCCGCCTCTTTTCAAGTGGATTTAACCCCCGGCTCCTATCAAGTCCAGCTCACCTTTGGGGACCGTTCTCCGCAAGCCCGTCGGCACGGTCCGATGAGCATCACCCTAAACGGGCGGAAGATCGCCGAAGAGTTGGTCGTTGCGCCGGGGAAACGGGTTGATCTATACGAAAACGTTGAAGTGACCGATGGAAAATTGAACCTTTCTTTCTCTTGTCCGCCGGGTCAAGATTGGTTTATCTCTGCGTTAACCATCCGTCCGGTTGCCCCGTTAATCCGGCATCTTCCACTGAACAGCTGGAGGCGGGAGCGGCCTTTAACGATCCAGGCCACGGTCACCGGGATCAATCCTATCGGTCAAGTGATCCTTAACTATCAGACCGAAAATGAACGGGGTTATCACATGATTATCATGACCCCGGTGGGCGCCGATACCTATCTTGCCACCATACCCACGGTCTATTTAGAACAAGGTAACGTTCTAAATTATTACATAACAGCCCTTGATAACCGGGGAAAGGAAGGATCCCTCGGCAGTTTTGAGCAACCTTTTTCGGTGCCGGTCCGGAAGGATGGCCCCTCCTTCCCCGCCATTTTTCATTTTCCCCCATCCCCTGCGGATGGCGACCAAACCATAACTTTGAAATGTTCGGTCCGTCCGGCCACGGAAGTGGAAAAGGTTACGCTTTATTACATAAACGGCGAAAAAAAAGAAAATCAAGTAACGATGGGGGCGGAAAATACCGATAATGAATATAGGGTTGATCTCGATCGCCGGCAACTGCTCCCTGAGGCTATCCTCAAGTACCGATTTGTGGTTAAGTTAATCAACGGTGAACAAGCGCTCTTCCCTAACCCGCTGAATTCTGTTCCCTACTTTATACTGAAGACCGGATCGTTTAATTCGAACTAATGGCATCGGTGGGACAGTTTTCGGCCGCTTCTTCCGCACAGGACTCTTGGTCTTCCGGAACCGGTCCATCGATGGCTTTTGCTTTCCCATCATCATCCCAGGAATAAAGATCCGGACAACTGTTCACACATAAACCGCAAGAAATACAGAGATCGGGATCGACTTTCGTTTTCAAATAATCACCCCTTTCTTCCCATCGCCTGCTGGCGAAGACAGGTGTTTGGTTTCAAAAAACCTATGTTAGGAGGGATAGTTTGGGTACAGTTTCACCCTTCAGCGACCAAAAGCAACCAAAAGGCCATGGCGTGTTGATCGTTGATGATCAGCGGATTATGCGTTTGGTCTTAGCCTCGATCCTTACTGACGTCGGAATTCCAATCCTCGGTCAAGCCACCAATGGTCTGGAAGCGATAGAGTTGTATGTCCAACTCAAACCCAAGGTGGTTCTTCTCGACCTCATTATGCCGGTCATGGATGGGTTTAGCACGATGGAAAAAATCTTTACCTATGACCCCAAGGCCAATATCGTGATCTGTTCTTCCATGCAGCATAAATTTTATGTTTCCCGGGCGTTAAAACAAGGGGCTTCCGATTTTCTGGTTAAACCCTTCCGTAAGGAACAAGTGCAGACCGTTGTAAACAAACTGCTGCTCGGGCAGACCATAATTCACCAATATCCCCGCTATCTAATTTTTGAGTAAAGGAAGAAAGACTGCCCTGGAGGTTTTTTCCCGGGGAGGGCAGATTTATTGGGGCGTCACCACCACTTCTTCCACCACTTTCTTTTCCGGATTAGGTTTTCCGATTAGATTCTGAACTTTATCAATGATTTGCGGTGCGGCATCCACCAGCCGGTCGACCAGGATATTATTATCCACCGGCAACAGCCGGGTCTGTTCTTTATTAACGACTAAAAAAGCCACGGGGTTCAGGGTGATCCCTGCTCCACTCCCTCCGCCAAAAGGAAGACCTCCTTTTTCCCCCGTATCATAGTTCCGTTCTTCTTTTTGTTGACTGGAAAATTCACTCCCTCCAGCGGCAAACCCGAATGAAACCCGGGAGACGGGGATAATCACACTCCCATCAGGAGTCTCCACCGGATCACCAAGAATGGTATTGACATCAACCATATCTTTTATGCTCTCCATTGCGGTCTTCATTAGCCCTTCAATTGGGTGTCCCTGCATCTTTTTTACCTCCTACTAGTTCGCTTACATAATCCTTGAACCCGGCAACGATAATATGTCCTAACTTAATCTCAAATATACAGTCCAGCATTGTTTCCCAATTGGCTCCGGAAAAGCAGGGAACAACCAACAAGCGAGGGGGTTTTTTGAATTTATATTCGTTAGTCAAAAAACCAAGAATTATT
Source organism: Bacillota bacterium (assembly GCA_012735135.1). Lineage (GTDB taxonomy): Bacteria > Bacillota > UBA4882 > UBA10575 > UBA10575 > Capillibacterium. The sequence continues at coordinate 5,101 of JAAYHY010000157.1, forward strand.
CCCTTGGCGTTCCAGATAAGACCTACCGCCGGGCCAAGGAGTGCCGGTTCGGAACCACCGAGCACCGTCCGCCAAACAAAACGTTTAAAGGAGCCCTTTCTTTCCAAGTTCTCTGTGACGGTCACCCATTTCCGGTAGTTTTCCGGTAAAAGAAAGTAGAAGAATGTCCCCCCTAAGCCGTATTTTTGTAAAGCTGATCCAATCTTGGTCAGATCGGTCAGAAAAGTAACTATGCTGATCCGGCCATCCTGAATATGTTTTTCTTCCCCGCCGCTCCCTGTGCTCGATTCCACCTTTCTTTGCCGGATTGTATTAATCCCTTCCATTTTTAAAACGGGAATTTGGTAACGCCAAAGATAAAAGCGGAAAAAGCTAAGTTCAAGGAGGAGATAATCGGCTTCACCCCGGCGGTGATAATGCAGGTGAAACTGGACCGGAAAGAGACCAATTAAGAAGATGAGTAAGAACGGGAGCACTGTGGACAAAACTATTCCACCTCTTTGTAACTTGGGAATAGTTTACCACAGCGCAGCATAGATCTATGCTTTAGTTAGTTTTCTTTTGATCAACCGCCCCAGCCAAGAGACGCCCTCCGCCACCAGCGCCGAGCCGATGGCGCCCAAGAAGACGATCACCCATGCCCTTGGCGTTAATGCCGTTGTCTGGAACAAGCGGTGAGTGAAGGGGTGGGAGACAACCAAAAGCTGCATCAGTCCGGAGATGGCCACGGCGCCTATGAGGTAGGGGTTGGCGCCAAACCGTACTTTTACCAATGGTTGGGTCTCGGAACGGCAGGCAAAAACATAACTTAATTGGGAAAAGACCAAGGTCGAAAAGGCCATGGTCCGCGCGGTTGCCAAATCCGCTCCGGCCCGCAGAGCCCATTGAAAAACCCCCAGCGTAATCAGGCCGATACTTACCCCCTGGATCAAAACTTTATAGCCCAAACCGCGGCTGAAAATCCCTTCTTTCGGCGGGCGCGGGGGTTCGTTCATCAATTCTTGTTCCACCGGTTCCACCCCAAGGGCGATTGCCGGCAATCCATCTGTCACCAGATTAATCCAGAGAATTTGGATGGGCAGCAGTGGAAAGGGGCTCCCCGACACGATCGCCATGAACATGGTGAGGATCTCCCCAATGTTGCAACCTAACAAATAACGGATGAATTTACGAATATTGCTATAGCTCACCCGGCCTTCTTCGCTCGCCGCGACAATACTGGCGAAATTATCGTCGGTAATCACCATCGCGGAAGCTTCTTTCGTGACATCGGTCCCACTAATTCCCATGGCTACCCCGATGTCCGCTTCTTTGACGGCCGGCGCATCATTGACGCCGTCACCGGTCATTGCCACTACTTCTCCCTGTTCTTTGAGGGCTTTGACAATTTTTAACTTATGATAGGGATTAACCCGCGCAAAAATATCCACTTGGCCGATGATCTTCGTGAGTTCAGCCTGGGATAGTTGATCAAGTTCCCGGCCGGTCAAGACCAAACCATCCCGGCGCAGTAACCCCAATTCCTGTCCGATGGCGCGGGCAGTAACCGGGAAATCGCCGGTGATCATCACCGTTCTGATCCCCGCCCGGCGACAGCGACCGATCGCTTCCTTAACTCCCGGCCGCACCGGATCCTTAATCCCAACCAAACCTAAAAACACCAGGTTTTTTTCATCTTCTTCCCCGACGGTGCTTGTGGTCGGGGTCATCTCCCGGTAGGCCAGGGCTAAAACCCGTAAAGAACTGCGGGCCATCGCTTCCATGGCCTGATTTACCTTTTGTTTCTCCCGGCTTTGGAGGGGAATGACTTGCCCCGCCCAACGGATCCGGGTCGAACGCTCCAAGAGGATGTCGGCGGCCCCTTTTACATAAAGGATGCGTTTTCCCGCCTCCTCCACCAATACCCCCATCCGTTTCCGTTCAGAGGTAAAATCAATTTCTGCCAGGCGCTTGACCTTTTCCTTTTCTAAACCGGCTTTAAACCCTAAGGCCAGAAGGGCCCCTTCGGTCGGGTCACCGGTGAGCCGCCATTGTCCAGTCTGGGGTTCCAACCTTAGCTCTGCATTGTTGCAATAAAAACCTGCGGCGAAAAGCATCATTAAGCCGTGCCGGTCAGGGAAACCGTTGGCGCCGGTCAAGGGCTGGATTTGCGCTCCCCGCCAAAAAAAATGACCGGTCGGGGTAAACCCGTTGCCGGTGACTTCCAGTTCTTCACCACTGAGGTAACAGGAAGTCACCATCATCTGGTTTTGGGTTAAAGTTCCGGTTTTATCCGAGCAGATGACCGTGGCGCAGCCTAAAGTCTCCACTGCCGGCAACCGCCGAATGATCACCGACCGCTTGATCATCCGCTGGACCCCCAGAGCCAACGCAATGGTGACAATGGCCGGTAAGCCTTCCGGGATTGCCGCCACCGCCAAACTGACGGCCGAGAGAAACATCAGCCGGGAATCTTCGCCACGGGCGAGTCCCACCAGACCCACCGCCACACATACCCCAAGGCAGATAAAGACCAGGATTTTACCTAAATGGTCCAATCGCTGCTGCAGCGGTGTGGGCCCGGCTTCGCTCTTGGCCAGCATACCGGCGATCTTTCCCAACTCGGTTTGCATCCCGGTCGCCACGACCACTCCCCTGCCCCGTCCCCGGGTGATGGTCGTGCCGGCGAACAACATATTTTTACGGTCGCCCAGTTCCAACGTGGAACTGGCAATCTTCTCCTTTCCTTTGGGGACGGGGATTGATTCCCCGGTTAATGGTGATTCATCCACTTCCAAATTATTAACTTCCACCAGACGCAGATCGGCCGGTACCCGGTAGCCCGCTTCCACCAGGACCAGATCGCCGGGGATCACTTGCCGGGCTGAAATAGAGTATTGTTTGCCCTCCCTGACCACATGGGCCTGGGGCGCGGATAATTCCCGTAAAGCTTCCAAAGAACGTTCCGCCCGGTATTCTTGGACAAAACCCAACAGGGAATTGAGAAAGATAATCGCCAGAATGGTAATGGCATCATGCCATTCGCCTAAGGCAACGGAGATAACCACCGCCCCTAAAAGTACCAAAACCATAAAGTCGGCAAACTCGGAAAAGAATAATTTCCAGGGTGATAACCGTTCTTTTGCCTCCAACCGGTTCTCTCCGTATTCCTGGAGACGCCGTTTGCTTTCGGCATCGCCCAATCCGTCCTGGAGGTTGGTCCGGAGCTTGGTTGCCAGTTCTTCCGGTGTCATTTGCCACCATTGTTTAGCCAAGGTTTTCCCCCCAATCCGATCTTGATCTCTCTATTCCTATGGAGGGAAAAAAGGTTTTATGTCGGTATTTTCCTTGCGCCGCCCGGGCCGGAATGCTATACTGTTGCACAGAACGGAGGAATTGAAATGCCTTTTGATGCTTTATCCATCGCCAAGTTAATCCCGGAATTAAATGAGGAATTATCCAATGGCCGGATCAACAAAATATACCAACCGGATGCTGAAACCTTCATTTTTGAGGTATTCCATCCTTTTCCCCGGCGGGAACTGCTGCTCTTAATCTCGGTTCATCCCCGTTTTTTCCGGGCCCATCTGGTAGAGGAAAAACCGGTGAACCCGCTTCGACCACCCGCCTTTTGTATGCTCCTCCGCAAGTACCTGCAAGGGGGAAGGATTTTACGGGTGGAGCAACCCCCATGGGAACGGATACTCATCTTTACCATTGAGGTTTATGAAGAAGACCTTGGCTTAACCAACTTCTCCTTGATCTTTGAAGCGTTAGGACGGAGTAGCAATCTCTTGCTGGTGAACGGGGAAGGAAACATCATTGACGTCCTCAAACGGAGACCGGACTCTCCTCCGCACAGCCGGGAAATTATCCCGGGGAAACCTTATTCTTTGCCGCCGGCGCCCGGTTTACCTAATCCGGAAACCCTTACCTTTTCGGCGTGGAAAAGGATCTGTCAGTTTTCCCCCGCTGCCCGTGGGATCGCCACCGTACTGACCAAAGAGGTTTTTGGCCTCTCCCGGCTTTTAGCGGAAGAGATCTTAACCAGAGCAGGGGTTCCCTCTACCCTGACGGTGGCGGACCTAACCTCCGATCAGCTTCGTGAGCTTTATTACCAAATTTCAACCTTGGGCCAAGCGGGAGGAGAAAAATCCGCCGCCTTCATCGCTTTGGATCCGGCCGGCGTTCCCCTGGACTTTTTCCCTTACCAACCCCGGCATCTCCCGGCGGAAAGGATTACACCGGCTCCTAATCTCAACAGCGCCATTGTGGCCAGTTTACACCGGCAAAGCCAGTTGGCCCTGGCCCGGCAGAAAGTAGAGCGTTTACAAGCCGTTTTGCGCAAGGCAGCCCAGAAGGCCATTAAAAAACGGGATAAACAACGCCAGGAACTGGCCGGGGCGGAAATCGCCGATACCTACCGGCTGTATGGAGAATTGATTGCCGTGCATTTAGGGGAGATTAAGCGAGGTCAAACCCGATTGGTTGTCCCCAATTATTACGATCCGGAAGGGACTTCCGTGACCATTCCCTTGGATCCAGCCTTAAGCCCGGTCGCCAACTCCCAGTTATATTACAAGAAATACAATAAAGCCAAAAAAGGACAGGCGAAAATCCGGGAGCAACTGGAACGGACCGAGATGGAACTGGACTACTATGCTTCTTTAGAAAACGCGCTGGCAAACCTTTCGTCCCCGGCGGATTTAATGGAAATCGAAACGGAAATGGTTGAAGCCGGACTCCTTAAAACGATAAGCCGTTCCAAACCAACAGCAGGCGGCGAAACTAAAAACCGACCCTCTCTTTTTCGTGCCGGTAACGGCTGGGAGATTATGGTTGGCCGGAATAATAAGCAAAATGACCAACTGAGTATGCGGACGGCGGCGCCCCATGACCTTTGGCTGCATACCCAAAAGATCCCCGGCAGTCACGTGATCATCCGTACCCAGGGCAAACCCGTTCCCCCCTCTGTTTTGCTGGCCGCCGCCAACCTGGCCGTGTATTTCAGTAAAGCCCGTGGCTCGACCAAAGTTCCCGTTGACTATACGGAAAGGCGTCACCTCCGGAAACCCACCGGCGCGCCGCCTGGTTTTGTCCTTTATGATCATTATCAAACCTTGATCATCGACCCGGATCCGTTAATCTTGGCGCGGTTTGGGTTGAATGAAAGATAAAAAAAGGAAGCCCTTTCCCTCCGGAAAGGGCTTCTGTCATTATCCGCCGTTCTTTTTTATTCGGTTTTTGACTGACTGAGCCGTTCCAATTCGGCGGTGGCTTTCTTCTCGTACTCCGTATAGGTAGTCTTCAGTTCCGTCCAGGCCTCGGCTAATCCATAGGCCGTAAAGGTTTTTTCCTGGTACGTGGCTAATTTTTGGTGATGGGTTTTCTTCTCCGCCAGGTTAAAAGCGGTAATTTTTACGCCGTACTTTTCCGTCATTTCGCGGGCGGTTTCATTGTTCTGCCAGATCAACTCGTTACTGCCGTAGCGGATCGCCTCCAAAGCACACTCTTGAACCAGTCCCCGGTAAGGAGGGGGAATCCGGTGCCAAGCCGATTTACTGAGCATCAGCAAACTCAGGGGGAAGTAATGCTCACTTTGGAGGATAAAGCGGGCGGTCTCAAAGATCCGCATCTGCTTAAAATCAAGAAAATTGGTTTCGACCGCATCAACGATCCCCACCTGTAAACCAATTTTCAACTCGGAAAAAGCAAGAGTTACCGGGATAACCCCCAGGGTCTCCCAAGTTTTGCGGTGCGTCGGCAGCAACATCGTGCGTAGGCGCAGACCTTTACTTTGGGATAAATAAACTAAGGCCTTGTTGCTAACGATGTTCACGGGACCGTCGGTGATATAACCTAAAATATAATCACCCCGGCTTTCCTGGGCTTTCGCCACTAAAGCTTGTCCCAACTTTCCCTCCAGAACGGCCGTCAGATGTTCGGTAGAAAAGAAGAGAAAAGGAAGGTCCAGTACGGCAAATTCCGGAACATAATCGGCATACTTAAAAGCGGCACAGGTAATGAAATCAACCGTTCCCCGTTGCAGCCCTTTAATCAATTGTTCGTCATTACCAAGGATTCCACTGTCATAAACCGTAACTTTAAATAATCCCTTGGATCTTTCTTCGAGCAGCCGTCGAAACTCGGTGAGCACAACCGCTTCCACCTCCTGGGGCGAACTGGCGGTGGCTGCGGTCAGTTCTAAAACATTACGCTCCGCGCGCCCAGGAAGAACCGGAGCAAAGAGGAGCAGGATGAGCAATAAGAAACCAGCTACTTTTCGGAGCATTGGCCTTCCTCCTTATCTATACTGGTGTCACAAGGTTTCCTTCTGCAGCAGTTCGGCAATGAATTTCATCTTTTGCACACGGTAAGGGTTAAGCGCTTGGAGGTTATTTAGCTCAATCTTTCCTTTATACACAAAACTAATCTCGAAATCAAAATACTCTTTTAAGATGTAATAAACAAAAGCCTCGGCAAAATCCTCATTCATCCCCATACTACTGCTGAAACTGAAAAAGGAAGACTCCGCTTTAAACCATTGGAGAAAAAGAATCAACCCCTCCAGCGATTGGATGTTTTGCAGCTTATCGGCAAAACCCTCTTTATCTTGCCAATAACGGTCCCGGTCCCAAGAGATACTGACAAAATCTTTGTTCAAGGGATGGGGAACAAATTTACCCTTCCAGTTAAACTTCAGTTTGTCATACTCCACCAAATGGCCGATCTCATGGAGAATAATCCGGAGCAGATTAGGTAACTCCGGTGTACCTCTAAAGTAAAACTGCCCGCTGCTTTCCATTAAACCCAAATTTGAGTTTAACAGCTTATTCTCCCAATCATCGCCGACAGTAAAATTTAAGGTAAGTTTCCCCTGATCAAGATAGACAATCATCTGGGGCTTATCGGCAAAGGAATAGGGTGCTTTGACAATGACGAATCGTCTGGCGTATTTGAGCAAATCAAGCAAGTCATGTTCCATTAAAAGGTCGACACATTTTTTGAGGGCTTGAATTTGCCGCCGGGAAAGAAGGACTTTTGTCGGCGTAACAAATTGTCGAAACTCGGCGGAGGGCTCGTGTTTGGCCGGATCAAACCCTTCAAAAATAATGCCCTGATAAACAAAGGATTTCTGTTCCGGCCCGCAGCCGGAGAATAAAACCATTAAGAATAACAGAACAGCTACGCTTCGGACCAAGTTCTTCATCGCAACCCAACCTTCCACCAGACTGTAACATTGGAAGGCACCCACATCCCATCATCACATTTGTTCCGGCGCTTTGATCCCTAACAGGCCTAAACCGGTTGCTAGAACCGTTTTAACCGCTGCCACTAAAATCAACCGCGCCTGCTGTAGCTTACGGTCATCGACCAAGACCTGGCATTCATGGTAAAACCCGTTGAAATCCTGGGCTAAATCGATTAAGTACCGGCTAATAATAGAGGGTTCATATTCCGCCGCGGCGGTCATCACCTTCTCCGGGAAGAGATACAAGGTCTTAATTACTTTTAAAGCCGCCGGATCATCCAGTTTTTCCGGGTCGAAAGCAAGATCCGCTTCGTAGTCAAAGCCGGCTTTCCGGATAATACTGCTAGCCCGGGCATGGGTGTATTGGAGATAGGGCCCGGTTTCCCCTTCAAAATTCAGAGCTTCCTCCCAAGAGAACGTGACATCCTTAATCCGGTTTACACTCAAGGCGCCAAAAACGACGGCGCCCACTCCGACACTCCGGGCCACTTCTTCTTTATTGGCCAGACCGGGGTTTTTTTCATTGATAATCTCCAACGTTTTCTGGATCGCCGTGGTTAAGAGTTCCTCCAGTAAAACAACCCGGCCCTTTCTGGTCGACAGCTTTTCCCCTTTTAGACTAACCAGGCCGAAGGGGATATGGACCAAATCTTTAGCCCACTCGTATCCCATCAATTCGACCACTTTAAACCATTGCTGAAAATGGAGACTCTGGGCCATACCGGTTACGTAAAGGGCTTTCACAAACCCGTAAGTTTTTTTTCGGTACAGGGCGGCGGCGATATCCCGTGTCGCATAAAGGGAACTGCCGTCCTTTTTCAGGATTAAGCAGGGCGGCATCCCGTAAGCGTCCAGGTTAACCACGGCGGCGCCTTCACTCTCCGTTAAGAGGCCCTTTGCTTTTAATTCCTCCACGACGGCTCCGATCTTGTCATTATAGAAACTCTCCCCAGCCTGGGACTGGAAGGTAATTTCCAGCAAATCATAGACCCGCTGAAACTCTTCCAAACTAATCTCCTTAAACCACTGCCAAAGGGCTAAGGCCTCTTCATCGCCGGCTTCGATTTTCCGGAACCATTCCCTGGCCTCATCTTCCAAAGAAGGATCCTTCTCCGCTTCGGTATGAAACTTGACGTATAAACGCATTAACTCATTGATTAGACCTTTTTTGACCTCCGCCTCCGATCCCCATTTTTTATAAGCGGTGATCAACTTCCCAAACTGGGTTCCCCAATCCCCCAAATGGTTAATTCCCACACATTCATAGCCAAGAAAACGATAAATCTTGGCGAGGGAATTACCAATAACCGTACTACTCAGGTGACCAACATGAAATGGTTTGGCAATGTTGGGGGAGGAATAGTCAATCACAATCTTCTGCCCTTCTCCAAACGTCCGCGCGCCGTACTCCTCTCCGCAGTCCAGGATTTGTCCCAAAACTTCGCGGGTTAAAGGAACGGGGGCAAAACGGAAATTTAAGTAGGGACCGGTCGCTTTCACTTCTGAAAAATAAGGGGAAGGACCAATCTTCCCTTGCAGTTCTTCCGCGATTAAATGCGGCGCCTTTCGCCACTTTTTGCTCAGTTTAAAGCAGGGCAAGGCCAGATCCCCCAGGTTCGGATCGGGGGGATATTCCAGGAGACCATAGATGGTTTCCCGGTCCAGATCCGCATCTTCGTTTACCTTCATTACCAAATCTGTAATAATGGCCTTATAATCAAGGTAACTATTCTTCCGCATCTAAATCTCCCTTTGTTTCCGTTTTCATAACAACGTTAGGTCCGCCCGCACCAGCAGGTCGGGAATTTGCCCGTATTTATTATATATTACCCAAATCAACAATTATTTGCAACCGAAAGATCTATGAAGATCCGGTTTTAAGATAAATACTCCAGGCGCCGATACTGAATGGCTTCGGCCAAATGGACGGGTTCAATCCGGTCTTCCCCGGCCAAGTCCGCAATGGTTCTGGCAACCCGGAGCAGACGGTGGTAGCCCCGGGCCGTAATCCCGAAATTGCGAACGGCCGAAGCCATCAGCCTTTTCCCTTCCCTCCCCAAGGCACAATACTCCTTGATTTCAGCCGGCCCCATCTGCGCATTGCAATAAAGTTCTTTGCCCTGAAACCGTTCGGCCTGTCGCCGGCGGGCCGCCGTCACGCGGGCCCGGATTTGCGCTGACGGTTCCCCGTCCCCGGCGGCTGCCATCTCTTCATATTTTAAGCGGGGGGTTTCGACCATAAAATCGATCCGGTCAAGGAGCGGACCGGAAATCCGGGAGGTATACCGCCGGATCTGAGCGGGTGTGCAAGTACATGCACGCTTCGGATCCCGGTAATACCCGCACGGACAAGGATTCATCGCCGCCACCAACATAAACCGGCTTGGGTAGGACAGGGAAAGAGTGGTACGGGCGATGGTGACCTTTCCATCTTCCAGGGGTTGGCGGAGCACCTCCAATACTTCCCGGTGAAATTCGGGCAATTCGTCCAAAAAAAGAACACCGTGGTGGGCGAGGGTCACTTCACCCGGTCGTGGATAGGCGCCGCCGCCGATTAACCCCGCTTTGGTTGTGGTATGGTGGGGAGCGCGAAAGGGGCGCCGGCGGAGTAAGGAAGCGCCCGGGGGCAATTGACCGGCGATACTATAAATTTTTGTAAGCTCCAGCGCTTCTTCCTGACTGAGGGCAGGCAGGATTGAGGGTAAACGCCGGGCCAGCATCGTTTTGCCGGAACCGGGCGGGCCGATGAGGAGAAGATTATGGCCGCCGGCCGCAGCAATCTCCAAGGCCCGTTTTGCGGTTTGCTGACCCTTGACCTCGGCAAAATCCTCCCCTGCTTCCATGCGGGCGCTCTCAGCCGCCGCCGCTTCCGACAAGGAAATCTGGGGAATCGTTCCCGTTTGGAGGAAAGCTACCGCTTCCCGTAAATGTTGGACGGGGACCAACTTAATGCCTTCGACGACACATGCTTCCGGGTAATTTCCCGCGGGCAAGATCAGGTAATCCTTCTCCTGCTGGCAGGCGGCGATCGTCATCGAAAGGATGCCCCGAACCGTCCGGATCGAACCATCAAGGGCCAGTTCCCCGATGATCATACCGGCTTGGAGGGCCTCTGAACCAATACACCCCAGGGCACAGAGGATCCCCAAGGCAATCGGGAGATCGAATCCGCTCCCTTCTTTGCGTAAGTCGGCCGGGGCCAGGTTAACCACGATCCGGTGGCCGGGGAAAGGAAAACCGGAGTTTTTGATGGCGGCCCGGACCCGTTCCTTCGCTTCTTTGACCGACGTATCCGCCAAACCCACCAAATCAAAGGAAGGAAGACCGGCCGAGAGATCCACCTCAACCTCGACGGGGAAGCCGTCTATCCCGATGACGGCGCCACTGGTGACTTTGGCAAACATCAGTAGTAATTGCCTCCTTCAACGCCAAAGGCATCGGTGATCAATTGATAATCTACAAGCTTACCCCGGCCATCCAAATTAAGGGTAATAATATCGAAACGACAGGGCGCATCTTGAAAAGCATGTTGTTGCAAATAGCAATAGGCCGTCCGTAACAGATGGACTCGTTTCCTTTTGGTGATGGCCTCCAGCCCGGTGCCGAAGGCTTTACTCATCCGCGTTTTTACTTCAATAAAGACAAGCTGATTACCGTCACGGGCGATCAAATCAATCTCCCCGTAACGGGTTTGGTATTTCCGGTGAAGAATAAGATAGCCGCGGTCTTCCAGGATCCGCCGGGCGAGCAGTTCCCCGTAATTGCCCAAACGTCGACGTTCCATCGCCACCACCTGTTTCCCACTGTCAAATTTTCGGCTAATCCTTCCTTTTCCTTCGTTAATCAGCTGTCCTTTGCTTCTGTTCCGTTAGTGAAACCTGAAGGCTCACCTTTTTGCTTCAACCATTTAGAAATTCCTGCTTTCCAATGCCAATTCCTTCCTGTTTACAAAATGATACCATATTTTTATTGAATTTGTTGAAGCCGGAACCCCGGATCACTTCTTTTTTCTCCCGGCTTTTGCCTCCAACTGCCAGAGAAAGGCAAGGATTTCCGCGGTTAACTGGTACGCCGCAGGGGGGATATAGCTCCCGACCTCCACCCCGTCCAAGAGTTGGCAAAGTTCCGGGTCGGCGACCGTAGGAATCTTCGCCTGGCGGGCCAGTTCCAGAATGGCTTCGGCAACCAATCCTTGGCCTTTGGCCAAGACCACCGGGGCTTCATCTTCCGCCTGCCGGTAACGGAGGGCAATTGCTTTCATTATCTTTTCTTTCATTTTACAACCATCCATCGATCCGCAGGGGGTAGGAGACCGGAGAAGACGCTTCCGCTTTTTTCCCCTGGTACATTTGGAATGCAATCGACCGGACCGGCCACCCTTTTTGGGCTAAATAGGGGCCAAGACCGCTGAGTAAACTTTGGGCGATAACCTTCTCTTCAGCCTCCACGGTCAAACTGATCCCCTGTTGGTTGCCGATCCCGGTAATCTGGAGGTGGCCGAAAAGGGTTGATTGATATTCCAGACAAAAACCGAAATCCACCGGTTCCATCTGGGCATCCGCTTCCGCGTCGGATGACTGCGGAGCGGGAAACTTCCTCCCAACCCAGCGCGCTTCCCTTTGCAAGGCTGGAAAAAGGTAGAAGATAAAATGGGGTAAAGCCGGTTCATGTTCGGCTTGATGTTGCAGAAAAGCCACCGCTTCCTGGAGAACTTCACCCAGGACTTCGCTTTCGGTCGCGGCCTCCCCTTCCTCCCTGCGCCACGCCGCTTCCGCCAATCCTCCTCCTTGTTGAACCACCGGCTCCGGCAGGAGCTTCTTACCGGTTCCCGCTTTTTGCCACATTATTTTTTGCACGGCCGGGAACAAAGTATAAAGGGCCCATAAAAGTGAGCGCGGGGTTAAGGGAATGCCCCTTGCTTGTAAAAAAGCCAGTACCCGGGGGTGAATCTCCACCCCCCACTGTCTTTCCGCCGTCATCAATCCTTTCTTTAATCCGGCAAGCGTTTCCCTATTTAGCGGTAAATTCTCCTGAATTGCCGCCAGTAAGAGCTTAATTCCGGTTTCTTCTTCGCCAGCAAAAAGCGGTTTAAAAAAGGGAAGCGCTTCGGAGAGGGTTTCAAGCCGGTAGGGGGTAAGCACCAACCGTCCCGGTTCCTCCCGGAGAACACGGAAGACAAGCTCTTCACCCAGGGTCACCATTTCCCCTTCCAGTTTAACCGGGAAAACGCCTTCCCTGGTTTTCAGAACCACCTCTCCGGTTTGGTTTTTTTCGAGGCAACCCCGGATAAAACCACGCGCCGGGAAAGGAGAAGAGAAGAGCAGTTCGGTCTTCATGGAATCCTATCCTTCACCTCCAAAGAGCGGCCGGCCTCCGGCTCGAGGGGCAATTGGAGATGGAGGTTAAAACTGCGCCGGTGGAGCGGAGTGGGTCCGAACCGCGCCAGGGCAGCGTAATGCTCTGCTGTCGGATAGCCTTTGTGTTTGGCAAAGCCATAACCGGGAAAAGCCCGGTCCAGTTCGATCATCAATTGGTCCCGGGTCACCTTGGCCAAGATGGAAGCAGCGGCGATGGAGACACTAAGCCCGTCTCCGCCGATCACCCCCCGGTGGGGCAGCTCAATCCCCGGCCAGGCGTAACCATCGATCAAGAGAAAATCGGGTTGGACCGGAAGGTTACGCACCGCCCGCATCATGGCTAGTCTGGAAGCTCCAAGGATATTTAAGCGGTCAATCTCCCCGACGGAAGCTTGTCCGATGCCATAGGGGATCTTTAAAGCAAGAATTTTTTGATAAACAGAACTCCGTTGTGACGCCGTCAGTTTTTTCGAGTCATTAAGGTAAGGAATAAAAATACCCGGCGGAATCACCGCCGCCGCCGCTACCACCGGTCCGGCCAAGGGTCCCCGTCCCGCTTCGTCGACCCCGGCAATCAGCCGGTAACCACCGGCCCGCAATTCTGCTTCCAACCGGGACATCGCCAGGAGCCTTTTTTTCTCCTCTTCCAGAAAGCTCCCCTCTTCTTGCTGGGTCTTTTTCTTCATGATCCTGCTCCTTAGCACCTGCCACCAACCAAGAATGACTGAACCTGCCTCGGGTGGCAGGTTCAGTGGTATGGAGGGCATTTAATCCATCAAACCATGGCATTAATATTATCGGTTATTCCGGTTTTTTCTTAATGGGTATTTACTGGCAAATTATGTTAAACAATCTTTTCGATGATCCGCTCCCGTTCCCCGTATAAATAATCGATGGGGGGAAGCTCGATCATTGTGTAACAACCCGGCGGTTGTTTAAAGCCGGCCCGCGCCGCTGCGACCATAACCTGGGCGGTCAGGGCTGGATTATTGATCCGCATTTCAAACCGGAGTAACTGGTTGGGGGTCAAGCCGGAACTCCCTTTTCTCTCCAGGAGGACGCCATGGCCAGGATCGATCAGTTCCTGGACATCGGGGACGAACTGGACGATGGTTTCATCATGGCGGAAATAGGGGTCTTCCTTAATTGCCGTGGTTACCATCTGCGGGTCGGCTCCCGCTTCCAACTCCACATAGACCATCCGCCGGTGGAGACCGGTCCCCAGCGGGATCGTTAAGGACAGGGCATCCTTGACCCCGGGAATCGCTTTAACCGCAACCGTATGCCCCATCGACATCCCGGGACCAAAGTTTGTATAGGTAATACCACGCGGAGTCATCATTTGGAACAAACAACGGAGGATCGAGTCGGTCCCCGGATCCCAGCCGGCGGAGATCACCGCCGTCCGTCCGTGGGCTTTGGCCACCTGGTCCAAATCCCGGCGGTACTTGGCCAATTCACCATGGAGATCATAACTGTCCACGGTGTTGATGCCCATCGCCAAAACCTCCGGCGCAGATTGGGGAACCAAACGGGTGGGCAAGGCCAAAAAAGCCACGTCCACTTGGTTTAGTTCGGATAAAGCGGTGACCACCGGAACTTCTTTTAACTCCAACGGTCTCTCCTTGACTGTTTGCGGTCTCCTGACCACCCCGGCCAATTGGAAATCGGGCGCGGCCGCGATCGCTTCCAGCAAGTAACGGCCAATATTGCCATATCCAATAATGGCAGCTTGGTATTGCTTCATGCTCCTCGCTTACCTCCCCTATTAAATTACGGCAAAGTTTATTTTAAACTAAAAGCTTAAGGCAGGAATCACCGTTTAGAAAAGGAAAAGAATACAACGAAGATAAAAAGAACGTAGGCTGAATGGAGATGAAGAATGATCATGCGCAAAGATTATCATACCCATACTTTCCGCTGTCAACATGCCCAAGGGGAGGTGCGGGATTATGCGGCCGTCGCTGTCCAAAAGGGACTGCAAGTATTAGGAGTGACCGATCATACGCCGTTTCCCACTCCTTTAACGAATGAACGTTGGAACCAGATTCGGATGAGCCTCTCCCAACTGGACAGTTATGAAAAAGCCATCACCGAAGCCCGACAGGCCTATCCCCAACTGACCATTCTCAAAGGGATGGAGTGCGAATATATCCCTGATTTTCTCCCCTTTTATCGCGAAGAACTTTTAGCCAAACGTCAATTTGACTATCTCATCGCCGGCAATCACTTTTTTCTCTGCAAAGACCGGTGGCTGGGCGCCCATTCCCATATCAAAACGGGCGAAGAACTTCTGGCCTACGCCGAACATTTGATCAAAGCCATGGCCTCCGGCCTTTTTGCCATCATCGCCCATCCCGATCTCTTCGGTAACTCGTATGAAGGATGGGATAAACATACGATCCGTTGTTCGAAGATGATTTTGGAAGCCGCCGCCGAATACCAAATTCCGCTTGAACTCAATGCCTATGGCTTGCGAAAGCCCTTAAAAGATACAACCGCCGGCGCCCGCCCCCCCTATCCGCTCTCCCCCTTCTGGGAATTGGCCGCCACCGTCAAAGGCTTAACGGTAGTGGCGAATTCCGACGCCCACCACCCGGCGGATGTGGGCGCCACGGAAGAGGTCGAGGAAATGATCGAAAGATACGGCTTACAACGGGCCGATCTTTCCGCCCTGGAACGGGCGCCCCTTTCTACTAACCCCCGTTACTAAAGGGTAAAATGGCCCGCCGTTCGAAACCTGGTCCGGGCGGGCTTTTGCTTGCCAGCGCCGCCAGATTGCTTCCCCCTGCTCTTTGTCGGCCAGGAGTTGGGCTTGTAAAGCTTCGGGGGAAGCAAACTTCTTTTCTTCCCGGAGAAATTTTAAAAATTCAACTTGCATGTATTCGCCATAAATCTCCCCGGCGAACTGGGCAATAAATACTTCCACGACCGGCTTTCCGTAATTGAAGGTGGGTTTACAACCCACATTGGCCAGGCCATAATACTCTGCTCCGTCCAGGAGCACCCGGACCACGTAGGCGCCGAACTTCGGCAACAACCGGTCAGGGGGGACCGTCAAATTCGCAGTGGGGAAACCAAGCTTCCGGCCTTGGCCTTGACCCTTCTGAACATAGCCGGCCAGAGAAAAGGGGCGGTTCAGCATCCCATTGGCTTCCCCTAGTTTGCCGGCGCGCAATAAAGCCCGGATTTGCGAACTGCAGACGATTTTCCCCCGGTACTTGACCGGCGGGATAACCTCCCCATAAAGACCATGTTGGCGCATATAGGTCAGGACCAAATTGGTATCGCCGGCGCCACCGGCCCCAAAAGTAAAATCGTGCCCCACGACTAACGCCTTCATCCCGAGGGAGCGTAATTGATCTAAAAACCCCTGGGCGGTCATGGCGGCCAGCTCGGGGGTGAACTCCAGTAATAACGTGCCGTCAATCCCGCTTGCCGCGAAACACCGGCAACGTTCCTCCACAGACATAAGCAGTGGCGGGGCTTGCGCCCGGAGAACCAGCGAAGTATGTTCCTGGAAGGTAATGACCACACCGGGCCATCCCTGCGTTTTGCTAATGGTTTTCACCCGTTCCAGAATCTTTTGGTGTCCACGGTGGACCCCGTCAAAATTACCAACGGTCACGACCATACCGGAAGCAGGTTTTTCTGCTAATTCCTTTTGCAACATCGAAAAAGAAGACCAACGCTTCATTTGTTTAAAACCTCCCCCCATGGCGGTCTTTACCGGGCGAGGACCCGCACCGGTTGCCAAGAAGAGGACGAACCCCCTATGTATTTGAGGATGGCCAACAAGCGGCCGTCGTCGTCCACTCCACGTGCCAACTGCCCCGGCCGGTAAGCTTCCGGGCCGGGTGGTCGGGTAAAATCTCCGATTTGAAGTTGACCCCCGTGCCGGACCTTTTCTCCACTTTCCTCAGAAAGATGGAGCATTGGTAAATGACTGAGGGCGTCGACCGGTGAAAGAAGAAACTGTCCGGCTTTTCCTTCCTTTGCGGCCCGGGCAAGCTCCTCAAGGGAACAGGCGTCCGCCAATCGGAAAGGGCCGGAAGCTAAACGCAACAACTCCCCCATACAACCGCCACAACCAAGGTAAGCCCCAAGGTCATGGCATAAGGTCCGGATATAGGTCCCCCGGGAACACTCGATCAAGAGATGGGGCCCCTCTTGGTAACCATAGGCGGGAAGAAGGGTTTCCGCCGCCTCCAGCCGGTAAATGGTAATCTTCCTTTTCGCCCGGGAGATTTCCTTTCCGGCCCGGGCCAGTTTATATAAAGGCTCCCCTTTTACCTTGAGCGCCGAATACATCGGCGGGATTTGCTCCTGTTCGCCGGTGAAACAGATCAGGGCGGATGCCAGTTGTTCCCGGGAAATCCTGATTTCCGGATGGGCCGAGAGCACCCGCCCGGTTAGATCCTGGGTATCAGTGGTTAAACCCAACACCAGGCGGGCCCGGTATACTTTCCGCTCTTCATCCAAGTATGGGATTAGTTTCGTCGCCATACCGACCGCCAGAACCAATACCCCCCTGGCCATCGGATCTAAAGTGCCGGTATGGCCGATCCGCCGTTCGGCCAGGATCTTGCGGACCGCCGCCACCACTTGATGGGAAGTATAACCAGGGGGTTTATCGAGGACAAGGAAACCGGAGTCACTCATACCATCAGATCCGTCCG
The DNA here is from genome assembly GCA_012735135.1 of Bacillota bacterium. GTDB lineage: Bacteria > Bacillota > UBA4882 > UBA10575 > UBA10575 > Capillibacterium. The sequence continues at coordinate 22,368 of JAAYHY010000157.1, forward strand.
TTCCTGCATATTTTCTTCAAAGTAATGATGTAAAAAAGTAAGGACCTCCGTCATCACCGCGGGTAATGGACCTTGCACCAAACAACCGGCGGCCCGGGTGTGACCCCCACCGCCAAAATGGGCAGCTAAACGACTCACGTCCACCCCGGCTTTGGAGCGCCAACTGATTTTAACCACGTCCGGTTTGGTTTCTTTAAAAAATAAACCGACCTCAATTCCCCGGATGGAGCTGGTATAATTGACATAGTTATCAATCTCTTCCATTTCTACCTCATACTTCCTGATCATCTCCTGGTTCAGATACATCCAGGAATACCGTTGGTTTTCGGAGACTTGTAAAGTAGAAAGCACTTCGGCCAAGAGACGGATAGAAGCAAAACTTTTCTCTTCGTAGACCCGTTCGGCGATAAAGGAAGGAGAGATTTGATATTCTTCAACTAGCTTTGCCGCGATGGACAAGACTTCTCCGGTGGTGTTGGCATAACGGAAAAAGCCCGTATCGGTAGCAATCGCGGTATAAAGGGCACTGGCGATGGCCGCATCCATCGCAAAACCGCTCTTCCTAAGCAACTGGAAGACAATCTGTCCCGTTGCCGCCGCTTCGGGTAGGATTAGATTTACATGACCGAAACCGTCATTGGAGATATGATGGTCAATATTGACCAAGACCGGATCATGGTCGAAGAGTTCCTCCGGGAGTTGAAGACGGGCCCGTTCCGCGCAGTCTAAACTTAAGACCACTTCCGGTTGGAAGGAGGGGTAGATCACCGTTTGGTGAATCCCAGGTAAAAAATCAAAGGTTAAAGGGATCCCCTCGGGTAAAACCATCTCCACTTCCTTCCCGGCCTTAGCCAACGCCAGGCCTAAAGCAAGCAAAGAGCCGATGGCGTCGCCGTCGGGATAGAGATGACAGCCTAAAGTAAAACGGTTATACTTTTTCAGGATGGAGATTACTCTTTCCCAAGAAGGAGTATTCAAGGCTGTTCTCCCCCTCCTTCTTTTTGGATCTGGATCTGATTGATCAAGGATAAAACTTTAGCCCCTTCTTCGAGGGATTTATCGAAGACGAAATGAAGCTCGGGGATAGACCGTAAACGGATTCTTTTCCCAAGTTCAGTCCGGATAAACCCTTTGGCGCTTTCCAACCCCTGCATGGTCGCGGCTTGCTGCTGAGGATCGCCGAAGACACTCACAAAAACCTTGGCGTGGCTGATGTCTTTGGAGACACGGACATTGGTAATCGAGGCAAAACCGATCCGCGGATCTTTAAGGTCTTTTTGCAAGATGGCGCCAAGTTCCTCCTTGATTAATACCGCCAGGCGTTCGGCCCGAAATTCAGACATGGCTTTTCCTCCTTTTATCCAGCCGTATCCGTGCCACCGGTCTTCTTAATCTCTTCAACGGTAAAGCACTCAATGATATCTCCTTCTTTAATGTCGTTAAATCTTTCCAAACCAATTCCACATTCAAAGCCGCTGACTACTTCGCGCACATCATCTTTGAACCGTTTTAAGCTCTCAATTTTGCCTTCAAAAATTACCACGTTATCCCGGAGAAGACGGGCTTCGCCGTTTCTGGTGATCTTCCCTTCCGTGACGTAGGAACCGGCGACGGTCCCCACTTTCGGCACTTTAAAGGTGGCTCTCACTTCAGCCCGTCCCAGAACTACTTCCTTAAACTCCGGTTCGAGCATCCCTTCCATCGCCTTTTTCACATCTTCAATGATATTATAGATGATCCGGTATAGCCGAAGATCAACATCTTCCCGTTCGGCCAAGCGCTTGGCGATGGCATCCGGGCGCACATTAAAGCCGACAATCACCGCGCCCGAGGCCGAAGCCAACATCACATCGCTTTCGCTGATCGCGCCAACCCCACCGTGGATTACTTGGACGCGAACTTCTTCGTTGGAAAGGCGTTCCAAGGAATTTTGGATCGCCTCCACCGACCCCTGGACATCGGCCTTCAGGACAATGTTCAACTCCTTCATTTCGCCTTCTTTGATCCGGGTGAAAAGATCTTCCAATTTGAACCGTTGGTCCTTTTTCAATTCTTTTTCCCGGCGGAACTGTTGCCGTTTTTCCGCCAGTTGCCGTGCGGTCTTTTCATCGGTGACATAAAAGACATCACCGGCTTCCGGCAGATCATCAAAACCAACCACTTCCACCGGGGCCGAGGGACCGGCTTTGGCCACATTTTTCCCTTTATCATTAACTAAAACCCGGACTTTACCCGAAACATCCCCGGCAATGATCGTATCTCCTTGGTGGAGCGTTCCGTTTTGCACTAAAACCGTGGCCACGGGTCCGCGCCCCTTATCTAATTTCGCCTCAATGACGGTGCCTTTAGCCGGACGGTCGGGGTTGGCCTTTAATTCCTTCATCTCTGCCACCAGCAGGATCATCTCAAGGAGATCATCAAGGCCAATTTTCTTTAAGGCCGAGACCTCCACACAAATCGTGTCGCCACCCCAATCCTCGGGCACCAAACCATATTGGGTCAGTTCCTGCTTCACCCGGTCCGGATTGGCCACCGGTTTATCGATTTTATTAATCGCTACAATAATGGGGACATCCGCTGCTTTCGCATGGTTAATCGCTTCCACTGTTTGCGGCATCACTCCGTCGTCTGCCGCCACCACCAAGACCGCGATATCGGTGACTTGAGCGCCCCGGGCCCGCATGGCGGTGAAAGCTTCATGCCCCGGCGTATCCAAAAAGGTGATCTTTTTCCCTTGCACATCAACTTGGTAAGCCCCGATATGCTGGGTAATGCCTCCCGCTTCCGAGGCAATCACGTTTGTTTGCCGGATCGCGTCGAGGAGGGATGTTTTCCCGTGGTCCACATGACCCATGATCGTCACCACCGGCCAGCGGGGTTTTAACGATTCGGGCCGGTCTTCAATCTCCTCAATGACCAGGGTTTCTTCTTCACTGGGTGCTGCTTCTACCGTAACCCCGAATTCCGCTCCGACCAGTGTTGCCGTATCCGCATCAATTTCCTGGTTGATCGAAGCCATTACCCCCAACGCAATCAGTTTCTTGATGACCTCAGAGGCAGAAACTTCAATCGCCTGTGCAAACTCTTTAACGGTAATCCGCTCCGGAATTTGTACCGACTTAACATTGGTCATGGGCCGGGGCGGCGCCGTTTTTTGAGGCGCCGGTCGCTTTCTGGACTGCTGTGACATACGGTCAAAATTCCCCTTGGCGCGTCCCTGTTCCATTTTGGTTTGTTCTTTTTTTCCACCCCTAGTTCCGTAGTGGCCCGGTCCCCCTTTAGAATGGGCTGCGGGGGTTGGTTTGACTGGTTTTCCTTTTCCACCCACCCCGGCCGCGGAAGGAAGACTAGTTTGACGGGGGCCGCCTTTTCCTTGCGATGGGCGGTTGCCCTTCGGTCCATCTCCCGCCTGTGGAGGACGGAAGCCGGGTTTCGGGACCGATTGCCCACCGGTGGGTTGAGCTTTCCCCGGACCGGTCCGTCGTTGGTCAATTCTTCTTCCCGCGCCCGGTGATTGGCTGGGCGGAGTTGCTGTCTTAGTCTGAGGACGTTGAGGCAAAGCTGATCTATTTTGGAGCGGAGTTTTTTCTGGTCCTTTTTTTTCAGACGGCGCTTTTTCCGCCGGAACCGGCGGGGTTTTTTTGTCCGAAGCAACTGCCGGTTTTGGCGTCGATGAAGCAACCCCGGCCGGAGGCGACGGCTTTTTCTGTTTTGGGGCGAGACCACCGGTGTTGAAAGAGGCCCGCACCTTCGCCACATATTCGTCTTCCACCGTACTCATATGATTTTTAGCTCTGGCGCCCATTTCGTTAAGGATAATCAGCAAATCCTTACTTTGAATCCCTAGTTCCTTACTTAGTTCATAAACACGCATTTTGGCCATATAACCACCTCCGATTATTCCGTCCGGGCCGTAAGCTGCGTTTTCAGAGCTTCCCCGATCTCCGGCGAAAGGAGACCTATGACCGCCTGGGAAGTTCTTCCCAAAGCCCGCCCTAATTCGTTCCGATCGGCAATGTAGAAAATGTCAACTTGATGACGGCGGCAGAGCCGTTCGATCTTTTCCTTGGTATGCGGTGAAGTATCGGTTGCGATCAAAACCAGCACTGCTTGGCCTTTCTTTACGGCTAGAGAAGCCGCCGTAAAACCCAAGGCTAATTTACCGGCTTTCCGCGCAATCCCCAGTAAGTTCAGGAGGTTATTCATGCACAATCCCCGTCAGCAGCTCTGTTTTTAGTTTTTCTTTCGCCTCGGACCCAATCTTAACTTCCAACTTCTTTTCCAAAAGACTACCGTGGAAAGCCTTTTCCAGACAGGATAAAGCGGGGCAAATATAACATCCCCGGCCTGACTTTTTACCGGTGAAATCGACCAGGACTTCCCCGTCGGGGGTGCGGACAATCCGGATCAATTCTTTTTTGTTTTTTACAGTGTCACACCCGATACAGGTCCGTTGCGGAATTTTACGTTTCCGTACCGGCATCACTTATTCCCTCGCTTCGCCTGACTTTTTTTCTCTTTCTTTTTTTCGTCCGGATTAAGCATAAATTTCTTCTTTAACTCTTCGGAGAGGAGTTGCCCGATGGTAAAGCCGGTTCCGTTCTCTTCCGTAAAAACAAGCTCCGTATCATCATCAAAGGCAACTTCCTCCTCCCTATCTTCCGCTTCGTCCTTAAAGAGATCGATCCCCTCTTCCACTTCATCAATCAATTCTTTTACCCGTTTTTTCGCCCGTTTTTTCGTCTTTTTCCGCTTCGGTTCTTCTTCTAGAAAAGCCTCATCCGCTTCGTCCTCCTCGGGAATGAGGATGTAAGGTTCGGGTTCCTCCTCTTCCATTTCCACCTCGGCCGCCGGGAACTCAGCCTCTTCTTCAAATTCTTCCCCGACAAACCCTTCGACTTCCGGCTCCCCGGCAACCGGTTCCAGCTCTTCTTCCCCTTCAACCAAGAGATCTTCCCAGTCGTAAGTTTCGGGTTTAAAGTTTTCTTCTTCCGCCCGTAACGCTTCAATTTCTTCTCTAGCTTCTTCGGCTTGAGTTTCACTCTTGATATCGATCTTCCAACCGGTCAGCCGGGCGGCCAACCGGGCGTTTTGTCCTTCTTTCCCAATGGCCAAGGACAACTGGTTATCGGGAACAATCACAATCGAACTATTTTTGCTCGGCAGTAAAACAACCTCACTTACTTTGGCCGGACTAAGGGCTCTCGTAATAAAGCGGGCCGGATCTTCATCCCAGAGAACAAGATCGATCTTTTCGCCTTTTAATTCCCGGACAATCATCTGTACGCGGGACCCTCTGGCGCCAACGCAGGCCCCGACCGGATCCACATTCTCATATTTACTATAAACCGCCACTTTGGAACGGGCTCCCGGTTCCCGGGCCACATTTTTGACTTCGACGATCCCTTCCTGGATCTCTGGAACTTCGAATTCCAAAAGACGTTTCAGAAACCCGCTCCGGGCCCGGGACAGGATAATCTGGGGCCCTTTCGACCCTTTCTTCACCTCAGCCAGATAAGCCTTGATCCTGGCGCCATGTTCAAAACGTTCACCGGGGATCTGCTCGTGGGGGGGTAAAATCGCTTCGGTCTTGCCTAAGTCCACATAAACCGTTTTCTGTTCGAAACGACGGACGATGCCGGTGATCAAATCATCCAAGCGGGAAGAGTATTCATTATAAATTAAGGAGCGTTCAGCTTCGCGAATCCGTTGGACAATGATTTGTTTAGCCGTTTGGGCAGCGATTCTTCCAAATTCTTTCGGGTAAATCTCAAATTCAACCTGGTCACCCAGTTGATATCGGGGGTCAATCGCTTTGGCCTCCGCCAAATTGATCTGGGAGTTTTCATCTTCCACTTCCATGACGACCTCTTTATAGTTGTAAATATGAAATTCACCGGTTTCCGGGTCTAAGATCACCTTTAGGTTCGAGTTCTTGCCCTGGTCTTTTTTATAAGCCGATGAAATGGCGGATTGAATTGCCTCGATCAGGACTTCTTTGGCAATCCCCTTTTCTTTCTCAACCATATTTAATGCTTCTATCAACTCTCGATTCATCCGAATATCCTCCCTTAACCCGTCCTTAATCCATATATTTTAAACGAGCCTTTGCAATTGCCTTCCAGGGAATTTCCAGCGTTCCGCCGTCCACTTCCACGCAGACCTGTCCCCCGTCTTGGCTATTCCAGCCTTGTAGTCTTCCCTTCACCTTTCTCCGCCCCTCGATCGGTGAAAAGAGCTTAAGTTCAACTCCCTGACCCGTAAACCGTTGAAAGTGTTCGGGTTTGGTCAAAGGCCTTTCTAAACCGGGGGAGGAAACTTCCAACAGATAAGCGGTGGGAATCGGGTCCTTCTCGTCCAGGAGAGCGCTTAACCGTTGACTAAATAGTTCACAGTCTTTAAGGCCAATCCCTTCCGGACGGTCAATGAAGACCCGTAAGATCCGGTTCGGCCCTTCTTTCGTCAGGACCACATCCACCACTTCATAATTTAGTTCGTCGCCGATTTGCTCCGCCAATTCCCAAAGGATGTTTTTATCGCCTTGGCCCATATGCACGCTCCTTTACCCCTTAATTAACCAGCTGCTTTAATAATTACGGATATCAAGAGAAAAAGTGGGTAAAAACCCACTCCTTCTCCCTTACATCATCTAATATATAAAGTTTACCACAGTTTAAATCCTTTGACAAGGCCAGTAGAGAAGAATCAAGAAACTATTTCCGTCGACAAGCTCATTCCGTTAAAGACCCAAAGATAAAATCCCAAACCTCATTCGCCGCGTCAAGCAGCAGATCCTTGTCAACGGCAGAGGACAAAGCTTCCTTCTCCAGGAAGAACCGGAGATTTGCAGCCAACGGAAGGATTTCCGGCTCCAACCGGACACATTCTTCCCATAGCTTTAAAAGGGTAAGGCTAGAATTGACCGCTTCCGGTTCCCCTTTGGCCCATAAAAAAGCAAAAAGCAGCTCCGAAATAGCCTTTTGACAGTAAGTCAAGGTTTTTTCTTGATCTGAAGCCCTTTCTGCCTCCTTCAACCAGTGGTCGGCCTCGGCCAACAGGGCATCTATTTTTTTCTCCCGTTCCCCGTTTCCCTGCTGTTCCATGATTAACCCAACTCCTCGCCATGTTCGGTTTATCTTTTGAGGATGGCTTCCATCCCCGGAGTCATTGAGATCCCGGCGGTGCCGTCCACTAGCACCCCTTCGATCCCCAAACGCTTAATTAAGCCTGTCCGGTCCAGACCTTCGGCGACAAAAACGGCGGTTGAATAAAGATCGGCTTCCAGCGCGGAAGGGGCGATCACAGTCACGGACATAAGATCGGCCGGCGGATAACCCGTCGCCGGATTTAAAAGATGAGAATAACGCCGCCCGTTATGCTCAAAGTAGCGTTCCGTATCCGCCGAGGTGCCCAATGCTTGCCCCGAACCCAAATGCACAACACCAATCCATTCATCCCGGCGCGGATGGGAAACGGCGATCCGCCAGGGTCCGCCCCCCGGTCTTTCGCCCAGAACCCGGATGCTGCTTTCCCCGCCATTGATTAAGGCCCCGGCGACTCCCGCCTGTTTTAAAACCGTCCACGCCCGATCAACCGCATAGCCCTTGGCTACCCCGCTCAGGTCCAGTTTCATTCCGGCTTGCTTTAGAAATACTGTTTGGTTCTTTTCATCAAAAACCACCTGTTTGCTTTGGGTGAGGGGCAACATGCTTTGGATCTCGTCAGGCGAAGGCAATCTTCCTTTTCCTTCATAATCAAAATCCCATAGTTCAACTAAGGGGCCGATCACTGGATTAAAATAACCGCCGGTCTTTTCTGCCAGCTGGAAAACCTTTTGCAGAAAGGAAAATAATTCTTCCTCCACCGGAACCGGTTTTTGACCAGCCTCTTCATTAATCAAAGCTACTACCCCTTGGTCCTGCGCAGTTAAACGATGGATCCGCTCCATTTCGGCAAGGGCCTGGTCAATCCCGGCCGAAGCATTGGGCCCGTAAGCAGTTATCCGGATTAAAGTCCCAAAGAGAAAACGGCTTTTTTCCACCGGTTGCTGTTCAACCCGGCGCAGGAAAAAACCGACCAAGATTACCCCAACCATAGCGACCAAAAGTCCGATTATGCGTCGCAAAAAGATCTTTCCTCCCCTTATTTTCCCGAAAAAAGAAGACCCGTCCGGGTCGGTTCATCAACGATTTGTGGTTAAGAACACCGCACCAGTTCATCCGGGCGGAATTTAAAGACGCCTTCTTTCTTAACACACTGTTGGATCCGGGTTAAGTTTTCCACGCCTAAGCTTTCCAACCCCTGAACACATTGGGGACAAAATTGTTTCCCGGCCAGGCGGCGCACCTCAGAAACGGCCTCTTCCATCGAACGGGCAGAACGGTATGGACGATCACTGGTCATGGCGTCCAAAGCGTCCGCCACCGCAAAGATCCGGGCGGTCAAAGGAATTTTCTCTCCCTTTAGGCCCAACGGATAACCGCTGCCGTCGTAATGTTCATGGTGAAGCAGGATAATATCGGCCGCATTTTCGAGGAACTCAATCTGGTGAATTATTTCATAGCCGAACTCCGGATGGCGTTTGATTGCTTCCCATTCCTCCGGCAGAAGCTTTGTTGTTTTTAAAAGAATATGATCAGGGACCCCAATTTTACCAATATCATGCAAAAAACCAGCTAAAGCCAGTTTTTCTTGTTCCGCTTGGGCCAAGCCCATCTCTTCCGCCATGGCCGTCGCATAAGCAACCACCCGGATCGAATGATCCCAAGTGGCATGATCCCGGTAATCTAAAGCCGCAATCAGGGCTTTGAGGGTCCCTTCATAAGTCTTGTTCAGTTTTTCCAAACACTTTTCGTATAGATTAATCTGCTCCTGGAGCTGTCGTTGAAAGCCCACAACAAAACGGCGGACAAAAAGAATGAAACACAACCAGATGATAAAAACAACGGCAAAACAGGCCCGCCCTTCCTGCGGTGAAAGATTAACACGGGAGGATATTTGGCGGTACACCAAATATACTCCGGTAAAGTAAAGTATTGAGATGCATCCCAAATCCAACAGAAATTTTCTCTTCATGCTTGTCCATTCCTATCACTTTGTTAATTCGGTAGCGGCAACATAGGTCATTTTGAAAGGGTTACACCAATCGTCTTATTCGACGAAAACTTTCACCGAGAGATAAGGGCGATCTGAGAATCCCAACTAGTAAGTTGACCGGTAGCTATGTCAGGTAAGACTTATTAATAGAAACGAACAATCGATACCCAAGACATCCTCCTTCGACAAGGCTAAATGTAAAATGAATATAAAACCAACAAAAACTTTGAAAAAAAGACATTTATAATCATTCATTCGACGTTTGGAGAAAAATTCCTCCCTAAACGTATGGTGGAATTGGAATTATTTCCTTTTCTCACCCCCAGCCAGCGTTAAAGGACGATTGGTCACCGTCCGGAAGATTCCTTCCGCGGTTAAGCCGTAGAGGTCATGGAGATCAGGAATGGTTCCCGTCTCAATAAAATGGTCTGGATAGCCCAACCGGGAAATCTGCACCTTCCGGAGGCCGGCTTCAGCCAGAAGCTCCAGTACCGCACTGCCGAAACCACCGGTTAACACATGGTCTTCCACGGTAATCAAATGAGGAACCCGCCGGGCCCAATGGAGAATGGTCTTCCGGTCCAAAGGTTTTACAAAACGGGCGTTAATCACGGCACAATTGATCCCCGCTTTGCATAAGAGATCAGCCGCTTCAACCGCAGTTTGCACCATCGGCCCGAGGGCAAGAATGGCAGCCTGTTCTCCCGGCCGTACCACCTCCGCTTCCCCTGGCCCAAAGGGGTCCACCGTGGCCAGCACACCCGTTCCTTGCCCACGGGGATAACGGATCGCCACCGGTTTGTCCATTTTTAAAGCTAACATGAGCATTTGGCGGAGTTCATTTTCATCTTTGGGAACCATAATCGTTAGCCCTGGAATCATCCGGAGGTAAGCAAGGTCAAAGACTCCATGATGGGTTGGCCCATCTTCCCCGACCACTCCGGCGCGGTCGATGGCGAAGACAACCGGAAGCTCCTGAAGGCAAACATCATGGATGATTTGGTCAAAGGCCCGTTGCAGAAAGGTAGAATAAATCGCCACCACCGGCTTCATCCCGGCGCGGGCCAAACCCCCGGCCATGGTCACGGCATGGGCTTCCGCAATCCCCACATCAAAGAAGCGTTCCGGATAGGTCTCCGCAAAACTTTTCAGGCCGGTGCCTTCGGTCATCGCCGCAGTGATGGCCACAATCCGTTCATCCAGGGCGGCCAGTTCCGTTAAGGTTGTGCCAAAGACCTGGGTATAAGTGGGCGGACCGGAGACTGTTGGTAATTCCCCCGTCTTAACATGGAAACCGGGAACGCCATGATATTTGCTGGGATTCTCCTCCGCCGGCGGATAGCCGTAGCCTTTTTTGGTCAAGACATGAATGAGAATCGGTCCCTGGTGCCTGGTGGCCTCCGCCAAAGTTTTGGTTAATTGCCGCAAGTTATGCCCGTCCACCGGGCCGACATAAGTAAAACCCAGTTCCTCAAAGAGAATCCCCGGAATCACTAAATACTTTAAGCTATCCTTGATTTTATCAAGGTACCGGAAAGTGACCGCGCCCACTTTGGGAATCCGCTGAATAAACTGTTCCAGATCGGCTTTTATTTTATAAAAAGTAGGGTTGATCCGCGCCCGGCTTAAATAGGTGGAAAGGGCCCCCACATTGGGCGCAATGGACATCTCATTGTCGTTCAGGACCACGATCAGATTGGTTTTTAAGTGTCCCGCATTGTTTAAAGCTTCAAAGGCTAATCCGCCGGTGAGGGAACCATCGCCAATCACGGAGATTACTTTATATTGCTCCCCCAACAAGTCCCTGGCTTTCGCCAAGCCAAGGCCAACGGAGATGGAAGTGCTGCTGTGACCGGTCGCAAAGATATCATGGGGGCTTTCATCCGGTTTGGGAAATCCGCTTAAGCCCCCCATTTCCCGTAATTTACTAAACTTATCCAACCGGCCGGTGAGAATCTTATGGACATAGGACTGATGACCCACATCCCAGATTATTTTATCATAAGGACTGTCAAATACTTTGTGGAGGGCCAAAGTAAGCTCGACGACTCCCAAGTTTGGCGCCAGATGCCCCCCTTGCCTGGCGATGGTGTTAATCAAAAGCGTCCGGATCTCTTGGGCAAGAGCTTCTAATTGAGGAAAGGATAATTTTTTCAAGTCCTCAGGTAGTTTTAGATCGGCAAGCATTTACAGAATACCCCACTCTTTATCTTTCACTTTTGATCTTTGCTTTTTTATTCTTCCCTTGTTCTTTCCGCCGGCCGCTCAGAACTTCAATTTTTTCAAGGATAAAAGCAACTTTCAACAAGATCAAGGAGGATTTTTTGAGCGCCAAGGATTTGCCGGCGGCTTTTCCCCCGACGGTTAGGGCGGAGATCAAACCCACCACAACGAGGGAGATTAAATCCCGATACGAAGTTAAATTATAGTTAACGGCAAAATCAATCACCAAAGCGGCGCTGATGGAGCCGCTCACCGTTCCGCAGATGTCTCCGACCACATCATTACAGAAATTGGCCACCTGATCGGCTTTACGCACCAACTCAATGGCCCTTTTGGCACCGGCCACACGATCTCTGGCCATGGCGTGAAAGGGTTTTTCGGAAGCAGCGGTCGTTGCCGTCCCGATCACATCAAAAACAATCCCCAAAAAAACTACGAGCAGAAGAACCAAGACCGATACCCAATAGACGGTCCCGGTATGGGTTAACTGAAATAAAAGGGAAATGGAAATAGACAAAAAAAAAGTCAGAACCCCGACTCGAAAAGCCCGTTGCGAATTGCCAGCCAAAAAAACTCCTCCACCTGAGCACTATGTATTCAGAAGATGGTCAATTATTGAGTAAACATTGTGGCTTAAGGTCCAGTAGGTTTTCCCGGCGCCCTCCGGAATGTCACCATCCCGGCGGTTTCCCTTTATGAACACCTTACCGCGTCGCCGTCGGTAAAACTGGATCACCACTTAGTCCACACCGCAATCCCCAATAATTGTCCCCATGGGAATAGCCTAGGAGTTTTCCTCAACGGAA
>JAAYHY010000158.1 GCA_012735135.1 Bacillota bacterium
CTTCCAGGTTAAAAAGTTTTCGGCCACCATTGTCGAACCAATGGTAATGCCCAGTAACAAAGTGACCAGGTTGGAGAGTTCGTTCTGGGCGGCCCGGGAGAGCTTGTCCAAGACCCCGCATTCCCGGATCAGGTTGCCGAACATGAGGGAGCCGACCAGTCCTACGCTCATTGGCGCGATCATGCCGGCGACGGCGGTGACGATGATCGGAAAGAGAATCCGGGTTGTCTTCGAGACTTTATGGAGGTTCAGATCCATGCTGATGCGCCGTTCTTCCGGCGTGGTTAATGCTTTAATGACCGGGGGTTGAATCAAAGGAACCAACGACATATAGGAATAGGCGGCGACTGTAATTGGCCCGATCAGGTTGCCGGCGAAGAGATTAGCCACATAGATCGAAGTGGGTCCGTCGGCGGCGCCGATGATCCCGATGGAGACCGCCTCTTTTAAGCTAAAACCCACACCTCGGGCCAGTAGGGTAGTGATGAAGATACCGAACTGGGCGGCGGCGCCGAAGAAAAGCATAAAGGGTTGTTGTAAGAGGGGGCCGAAGTCAATCATGGCGCCTACGGCGATAAAGATTAAAACGGGAAAGAGTTCGTTGGCGATTCCGGCGTTATATAGGATGGTCAGGAAACCGTCTTTGCCGATGGCCGACGAAAAAGGAATATTGACGAGAATCGCCCCAAACCCAATGGGCAGCAAGAGCATTGGTTCATAATCTTTCTTGATGGCAAGATAGATTAAGAGCCCGCCAAGGAGAAACATAACTGCGTTGCCGAGGGTGAATTCCTTAAATGAAGCCAATAGGACCTCCAAGAAAAGATACCTCCTTCGTAAATTGAAATAACGTAGAAGCAATGATATTATGTACTAAGGCACTATTTGATATTATAACAAGAAGGACAACAGAGGCGAAGGGATTTAACAAAGATGCAATAATAAGAGTTTGGTAAGGGAATTGGTTGATCAGGAGTGGATGGTATGAAGAAGATAAAGTGGGTTGGACTTTTGCTCCTCTTTTTCCTCCCCGGCGGGGTTGGGATGACCGCTTTCGAAGGCCATGAGGGGCCAATTGATGAATCGGCGGTGATGGGCACCGGCAACCTCACCCTGTTGGAACAGAAGGAGATTATTGTGGCGGAAGAGTTCCTTCATATCACTTTGGACCGGGATTTTGCCCATATTTACTCCTATTATGAATTAATTAACCCCGGAGCGGCCACCGAGGTGATGGTGGGGTTTCCCGTGGATTTCCTCATTGATTCGGAGCGTTACGGCCTTGCCTGGCAGGAGCAGTCTTTTCCTTACTACCAAATGACCGATGAAACGGGAAGTTTACCTATACAAACCTATACGGATGAGAAACCCCGGATTGTCATCGCCGATGGACGCAAACGGGAACTGGTGCGGAAGTGGTATGTGACAAATTTGAAATTCGCGCCGGACAGCCAGAAGAGATTGGTGGTGGAGTATGCGGTCCGCTGTTGGTTGTTGGATATGGACTCGGTGGCTTCTTTCTTTCCTTCCTTTTCCGACCGGCTGCTTACATACACCTTTTTTCCGGTCGGGGGCTGGGAGAACGATTTAATCCGTAAATTACGGATTGTGGTGGATGCCCGGGCTAACTTGGAGACCGGGGGCGAGCTTATAAGTCTGAATTTTCCCCAGTTTAGCGCATACGGTGGGATCTATCTCTTCGAAAGCGCCGATTTTAACTTGAAGGAAGAATATGCCCTTAAAATCCTGTATACTGAGGCGCCACGGCTAATGACCGAATTGATCACGACCTACCAGATTAAACCGGAGCAGATTGCGGGTCTGCGTGGGGCTTCGGAAGAAGGGGCGTACCCATTGCGCCAACTTTTTGACGGGAACTTGCGGACGCCGTGGGTAGCCGGGGAAGAGTCCACGGCGGAGCCGGCTTGGATCGAGGTGGAGTTGAAAGATTTCTGTTTGCAAGCTGTAGGTTTAGTCAACGGTTTCCTTATGGACGACGCCACCTACGCCAGGTACGACCGGGTGAAAAGGATTAAGGTCCAAATCGAACAGGAAGAATACGATTTCTTCACCAACCGGGTGGAGAAACGCTTGATCGAACGGGAGGTGGAATTGCCCGCCGAGCCTTACCGTGAGGTAAACGAAAGGGCCTTTGCGCCTTGGGTGTCGATCCTGGCCGATCTGGGCCAGTCTTATAATAAAACATCCCGGCTCCGCCTCACCGTTTTGGATACTTACCCCGGAATGGAGAGGCAGGTAGCCCTGGGTGAGCTTTTTCTGCTCGGCTATAAAAATGAGCAAGACTTTCCGGTGGCCTTCCCAGTGGCCGACGGGGAAAATAATAACTGAGATCCGGATCCGGCTTCAGTACCAACGTGCGGTGTATCCCGGCTTGCCCTTGTTAAGCTCTGATTTGCCCGGATTTACTGGTGGGTTTCCTCCGGGGACGCGGTATTGCTTAACCGGGCTTCCAACTCCTTTACCCGTTCTTCCAGGGAGGTATATTCTTCTTTCCGGATATAGCCCAGGTTTTTCATGATTTCTCCGACCGTGTGCTGGATCGTTTGCTGCAGGGCGGCTTTTTCCTGCTCTCCCTTTTCCAGTAATTCATTGAGGAGTTTTTTTGCTTCCGCCGCGGTGACCTCTCCCCGTTCTTCCAAGTCCCGGAGAAACTTTTCTGCCTTTTCTTTGGTTAACGAGAAGGTACCCAACCCTAAGACCAGGGATTTCTCCAGTAAACCTTTCATCGAACCCCTCCTTCTTCCTCCTCTATATTATGAACGGTCCGCTGATAAATTATCATTGTCAAACGCGGGGGGAAGCTGGGAACAGGAAAAGGAACCGGGGGCCGGAGGGCGAATTTTATGATCTTAAGGATAATAAATTGCTCCGCAGGTTGGAAAGGGAGGGAAGGTTGATGCGGAAGGTGTTTATTCTATGCTTTGGTTTGCTCTTACTTTTGGTTGGGGGTGGAGGGATTATCCTCCCGGTGCTTGGTTATCTTTATTACCGGGAGGAGGCGGTTCTTTTGGCGCGGTTGGGCTTTCCCTTTTTCCCCTTTTTTTACCTGCCATTCATGGGCTGGCTCCTGATCACCGGCGGTGGGCTACTTTTCCGCCGGAAATGGGCATGGTATTCCGTCCAGACCCTGTGGGTCTTTCTCCTTTGCAGCGGACTATTGGCGCTGGCCGGCTTTAATTTACTGCTGGTAACCTTTGATCTAGGCGGGGCGGGGGTGCAAGGAGCCGGTAATCTTGGCCTTGCTCTGCTCCTGGTCCTCTTTCCCCTGGGGGGTCTGGTCTTTTTTACCCGGGCGCGCCAGGAGTTTGGGCCGGCCACTCCGGGAGAAGCACGGTGGACGACGCCGTCCAACCTCACGGAGGATCAGTGGCCGGGCTTATGAAGCGTTGAATGAAGAGAGGAAGAAGCGGATGTTAAAAGGAAAACAAAAGGCTTACTTACGAGGGTTGCTTAATACCCAAACCGCCATTTTTCAGATTGGGAAGGAAGGTCTCTCGGAGAATCTCCTCCAGCAGTTGGATGATGCGCTGGAAGCCCGGGAGTTGATTAAGCTTACTGTCCTTCCCAGCCAAACGGAACCTCCGGAAAGGCTGGCGGCGCAGATTGCCGCCCGGACCGGTGCGGAAGTGGTCCAAATCATCGGCCGCCGGATCGGGTTATACCGGCGGGCACAGAAGCCGCGGCTAGTCTTACCCGAATAGTTCCCCCCTAATTTGCACTGCGTTTCCGCAACCGGGCCCGGGCGCTCCGGTCCAGGATCTTTTTGCGCATCCGGATCGCCGACGGCGTAACTTCCACCAGTTCATCCTCGGCAATGAATTCCATGGCTTGTTCCAGGGTGAACTGAAGGGGAGGAGAGAGGCGGATGGCCTCCTCGGCGGTGCTGGAGCGCATGTTGGTCAGGTGTTTTTTCTTACAGACGTTAACGTCCAGATCATCTTCTTTGGCGTGGATGCCGACGATCATCCCCGTGTAGATCTTCTCCCCGGGCGTGACAAAGAGGACGCCCCGGTCTTCCACATTATGGATCCCGTAAGTGGTGGCTTCCCCGTCCTCAAAGGCCACCAACGATCCCTGATGGCGTTGTTCGATCCCCTCTTTCCATGGTCCATAAGAGTCAAAGAGATGGTGCATAATCCCTTCGCCTTTCGTATCGGTTAGAAACTGGGAACGGAAGCCAATCAAGCCGCGGGCGGGGATTAAGTATTCCAGCTTCACATTGGAACCGGCGGGTTCCATATTGATGAGCTCCGCCCGGCGTTGTCCCAATTTTTCAATGACCGGGCCGGCGGCCTCCTTCGGGAGAAGGAGGAAAAGACGTTCATATGGTTCCCATAACTCGCCGTTGATGATTTTGGTGATCGGTTCCGGCTTGGAGATTTGCAGTTCATAGCCTTCCCGGCGCATGGTCTCGATCAAGATGGAGAGGTGGAGCTCCCCCCGGCCTGAGACTTGGAAAGCATCGGGGGAACCGGTCTCCGCCACCCTCAGACTGACGTTGGTTTGGGCTTCCTTCCACAACCGTTCCCGTAAATGGCGGGAGGTCAGGTATTTACCTTCCCGGCCGGCGAATGGGCTGTCATTCACCATAAAGGTCATGGTCAGGGTCGGTTCATCGATGGTCAGGAGGGGCAAAGGCCGGGGTTGTTCAAAGGTACAAATGGTTTCACCAATCCCAACCTCGTTTAAACCGGCTAAAGCGACGATTTCCCCGGCGGCGGCGGAAGCAACCGGCTCCCGCTTCAGCCCTTCGTAAACCCAAAGGAGACCAACTTTACCCTCTCGTTCGGTTTCTTCCTGGGAACAAATGGTGACGGTTTCGCCGGCTTGGATCGTTCCGTTGGTAATCCGTCCGATGGCGATTTTCCCCACATAATCGTCGTAATCCAAATTTACGATTTGAAGCTGGAGGGGGGCGCCGGGATCGCCGGTTGGGGCCGGGATCTCCCGGGCGATCATCTCCAGCAGAGGTTGCATATCCACCCCTGGGACCTGCGGATCCAAGGTAGCGGTCCCCAGGCGTGCCGAGGTATAGACTACCGGAAAGTCCAGCTGCCAACTGGCCGCTTCCAGGTCGACAAAGAGATCAAAGATCTCATTAAGGACCTCATCGGGCCGGGCGTCAGGCCGGTCCAGCTTATTGATGACCACAATGATCCGGAGACCGGCGGCGAGGGCTTTCCGCAGGACAAATTTGGTCTGCGCCATCGGGCCTTCAAAGGCGTCGACTAAAAGCAAGGCTCCGTCCACCATCTTTAAAACCCGTTCCACCTCTCCCCCAAAATCGGCGTGGCCGGGGGTATCGACGATGTTAATCTTTAACTTGCCATAACGAACGGCGGTATTTTTGGCCAGGATGGTAATGCCCCGTTCGCGCTCTAAATCATTACGGTCGAGGACCCGTTCGACCACTTGCTCGTTGGCGCGGAAGATTCCCCCTTGCCGTAAGAGCGCATCCACCAGCGTGGTCTTACCATGGTCCACATGGGCGATGATGGCGATATTTCTCAAATCTTCCTTGTTGTGCACGATGGTCCCACCTTTTGCGTAAAAAATTGCCTTAAACATTAAATCACGATTCAAGCGGAAAGACAATGGCCAAGGCCGACGGGGAGTTTAAATCATGATTAATTTTCGGGGGCGACCCGTTATTTATTTTTTTGGGTTAGTCTTGACAATTTTCAAATTAATGGTATCATTAGTAATATGTAAACTGGGAGCGAGCGCTAATCCTATTCCATAGGTAAAGGGGACGGTATCTATTTTACTGAAACCAGGATTTTATAACGATCCGGCTACCGGTTTCTTAAACCTTTTTGGCCTGATGAAAACGGTCAAGGAGGACCGCCTTGGTAAGCAGGGCGCCTTTGCTTTACTTAGTATGAATAAAGCGGGCCCGGCCCAACATCGGTTTCCTTTGGAAGAAGGTTTGAAGGATCTAGGGCTGTCCCTGGCCGCCTTAACGATGGAGTTGAGGACGGAGGGTAAGTGTTCAAAGGTTATTCCGGCCCGGATTACCGAGGATAAACTGGTGTTGGTTTTTCCGGAGACCACCCGGGAGGTGGCCGCAGAAATTACCGGGCGGCTACAGGCGGCTTGTGATCAACGGGCGGTAATGGCCGGACGCCCCAAGCCCAGCTTTAATCTGACCGTTATCGCCTATGACGGGAGCGGAACAAAGCTGACGGCTTTTTTGCGTCTCCTTTTCTCCCAATTTATCCTCTCCGTTCCCTCCCAGGAAGATTGGCTCGCGTCGACGGAAGGGCTCTTGACCGGTTTAGCCACCCATATTGCCGAAAGTTTCACGCTTTTGGATACAGCCCAGAAGCTTGCCTTAAGTGACGATGTTTCGGGCTTACCCAATCACCGGGCGGCCCAAACCGTCCTGGGCGAAAAATTCAACTATTCTTTGAAGAAACAGGCTCCCTTCAGTATCTTATTTATTGATGGGGACAACCTGCGGCAATATAATAGCATCAGTTACCAGAAGGGTAACTCCATGATCCGGAGATTAGGCGAGATCATTGCCAGCCAGTTACGGCGGGGAGATTTTCTTGCCCGTTGGTTTTCGGGAGATGAATTTCTGGTGGTGTTGCCCGGGGCCGACCGTTTTGAGGCGTACCGGGTCGGTGAACGTTTGCGGGTTCTGGTGGAGGAGACCACCAGGGACTGGCTTTTCCCCATTACCATCTCCGTCGGGATCGCCAGTTTTCCGGAAGACGGCAATACCTTGGAAGCATTGCTCCAGAAAGCGGAGGAAGCCAATGCTTTAGCGAAAAGATCGGGTAAAAACCAAGTTTGTGAAGCCGGCACACCATACCCGGCGCAAGGATCAGGTTTATACCAACCGCGGTCAAACTATAATTGACAAAGGGCGCACTCCGTGGTATTATGGAGCAAAATTCATACCTAAACTCGAGGAACGGGTGAAGTAGGGGGCCGGTTAGCCTGTAGAGAGCCGGTGGCTGGTGCAAACCGGCGGAGCCGCCTTCGAAGTTACCCCCGGGAGAGGTGACCTGAACCTGCCCAACGGCAGTTGTAGGGTACTCCGGCGTCAGCCGTTAAGTAATGAGAGGCCATCGCTTTCCGCGGTGGCAATTAGGGTGGTACCGCGAGTAACAATTCTCGTCCCTTTGGGGACGGGATTTTTTTTTATCAACGATTTCTAGATAACGGTTACGGGAGGGAGTAAGCATTGGCCAATGCGTTAGATGTTTTCCAGGAAAGAGGTTTTTTCAAGCAGGTGACCCATGAAGAGGAACTACGCCAGGCCTTGGACCGTGGGCCGGTTACGGCTTACGTCGGATTTGATCCCACCGCCGATAGCCTTCATGTCGGCCATTTGATGGGGATCATGGCCCTTGCCCATCTGCAGAGGGCGGGGCACCGGCCGATCGCTTTGGTGGGCGGCGGCACGGTGATGATCGGGGATCCCAGCGGCCGTACAGAGCTGAGGCAGATGCTTTCGGTGGATGTGATCAATGCAAATGCGGTTAAGATCAAAAAACAGTTGGGGCAGTACCTTGATTTTGAATCGGACCGGGCTTTGCTGGTCAATAACGCCGATTGGATCCTGCCCTTAAATTACATCGCCTTTCTCCGGGAGATCGGTTCCCAGTTTTCGGTGAACCGGATGCTGACCGCCGAGTGTTTCCGGACCCGGCTGGAACGGGGTCTTTCCTTTATTGAATTCAACTATATGCTGTTACAGGCATACGACTTTCTGATCTTGCACCGGAAGTATGGTTGCACTTTACAGATGGGCGGCGATGATCAATGGTCCAACATTTTAGCCGGCGCCGACCTGATCCGGCGGCTCGAAAAGAAGGAAGCCTATGGCTTAACTTGGCCGCTCTTGACGACGGCCAGTGGGAAGAAGATGGGGAAGACGGAAGCCGGAGCCGTCTGGTTGGATCCGGAGAAAACAAAACCCTTTGAGTTTTATCAGTACTGGCGGAATACCCATGACGATGATGTCCAGCGGTTTCTGGCCTGTTTTACCTTCTTGCCCATGGATGAGGTGCGCCGGCTTGGCGCCTTGCGGGACCGGGAGATCAATGAGGCCAAAAAGATCCTGGCCTTTGAAGTCACCAAACTGGCCCATGGGGAGGAAGAAGCCAGGAAAGCGGAGGAAACCGCGGCGCGGCTTTTTGGCGAGGGCGCCCAGGGCAGCGAGGCCGTTCCCGTGACACGGGTGGCGACAGCCCAATATCCGGCGGGGATCCCGCTCCTCGATCTTTTGGTCCTGACCGGTTTGGTCCCTTCGAAGAAAGAGGGCCGGCGGCTCATCGACCAACGCGGTCTGTATCTGGAACAAAAGCCGGTGACCGAGTTCGGTCTGGTGATTGACCCCCGGGATTATCCCAAGGAAGGGTTACTGCTCCAGAAAGGAAAGAAGATCTTCCATAAAGTAGAGTTTATTTAGGGGCCGGATGGCCTCTAATTTTTTCTTTCATGAAAAGGATGTTCCGTAAGAATGTGGAATTAAAGAAGAAAGGAGGGATATTATGATCCGAAAAGCCCATCGTCTTCTCTTTTTTTGTTCAATTTTCCTATTTATCATGCTACTTTCCCCCTTTACCGCCAAAGCCAACAGCGACCTTTTGAATTATCTGCCGTTAGGCGCGAATATTATCCAATGTTTCGCCTTAGCGGATTTTGATTTTGACGCCGACATCGAGTACCTGGTCCTTTATGCCCTCCAGGACAATTACGCCGTAACTGTGCTTGACCTGATTGACGGGCGTTACCAAGGGATCTACTATGTTAACTTGGGGAAAGGGAACAGTAAGACCGGTGGAAAGGTGAAGATGGGAGAGACCGGCTATTCCTACCGGATTCTCCAGATTGATGACCTGGACGGCGACGGGGTGTTGGAATTCTGGACCCTCTTTCATCCGGACGGTTCCAGCTTTGCCGAGTTAACGATGTATAAATACAAGAACAATTGTTATCTGCCTGTTTTTACCGCCCGGGGCCAGTATGATCTCCAGTTTATGGATTATGAAGGCCAGTTTGTCGTCCATGAGGTTAACTACCAAAACGGGAAGAGCGACAGTCCCTTGCTCACGATTACCAGCCGGGTGTGGGATCTGCGGGATTACCAATTAAAAGGAGGGGAGGATTCGTACCAGATAACCAGGGAAGATTACCGGCACTTTGCCCGCTCCCGTAAGCGGCCGGTCCTCTTCGGGCCGGAGGCGAAGAAAGAACGGACGGTTTTGTGTTGGGGGAATGCCTTGAACAAACTGGCCGAAATCCCCCTGGGTGAACGGGCGATTCTGCCCTTGTTGCCGGGAAATGCCAACCTTCTCGAGTGGGAATTGGACCCGGCGTTGGACGAGGATGTGGATGATGAATATGTCTTTACCTATTTGGTCCCCGACGCGGATAGCCCCAGTAAAATCCGGATCCAGGCCGCCTTGGCCGACTGGGATTTTGAACGCTCCCGCTACCGGCTGGTCCCATTGGCTTTTGAAGCCTACGGACGGGCCCGCGACCAAGAAGGGTATTTATACAAATCGGTCTATATCTTACAGGGTAACGGCCTGAATCACTTGGCCTTTTTGGGCAATGGCGCCGAACTTCCCTCTTTGAAATTTACTATTTTAAACAATAACGGCTTATTCATGGAGGAGGCGGCCATCTTTAACGCCAATTGGCATCTGCAGTTCCTGGAATGCTACCAAAACCAGGTCCTTAGCTACCGGGTGATCACCGCCGATTTGGATAAAGGGACCGGGTTGGTCAAAACTAAGTTTTTTGAGTCTTTTCCGGAAGGGGCTTACGATGAGTTCGGCCCTTTTCTCCCCCGCGGGGAGGAAATCTTGACCACCAGGAATTATAAGAAAGAGTATTACCACATCGAGGAGCCGGTTTGGAATGGAGGCGGTTACGAATACCTTCTCTTCCAAACCTTCCACGAAAAAATTGATCCCTTTGCCAACCGTTTACCCGGCGCCAACTTTTCCGGCGGGATCGATGATTATATCTTTAAATACTTAACCCCTTTCCGCATTCACCATTGGTCGGTGCAGGATTTGGATCGAAATGGGACGGAGGAAGCCTTGCTTCTGATGCGGACGGATCAAGATCTCTGGGGTTGGCCCCAATACCGGGTGGGGTTACTCAAACAAGAGAATGGTTTCCAATTGCAAGAACTGGGTCCAGTCTTTTCCGATCTGGGGGATGGGGACCCACCCAGCGGAGTTTACCTCGCTGATATTGTCGAGGGCCAGGAGATGGAGATTATCTTTCTCCATCGTCAGTATGACCTGAAGACACGGAGTCGCAAACTACGGGTGGAGATCTATTCGAAACAGGGGCCGACCTGGAAGCGGGCTCATGATATCGACTTTGTCTATGATGATCTGCGGCTTTGTGCCATCGATGGAGAGGTTTGGCTATTTGGATTTGCCCGCGAAGGGCAGAATAATGACGAAGGGGCAGTCTATGGATTTCATTGGCAGAACGGGCGCTTTAATTACCAGCATAAAAGCAGTGCACCCCGGCTGGAAACATTTTTAGCGACCCTGTCGCCCCGCCGCACCGATTTTTTAAGCCTCCGCTATATGATCTTTCCCCGCGGAGCGGAACCGATTGCCCGGCAATAGGTAAGGAGGGGTTGAGCTGGCTTACCCTTTGGTAGGGATTGGTTTATGGCTTCTCTTTCTTTTACTGGTGCCCCGACGGGAATGGCGGGCATTATACCCGACCCTTCTCTTCACCGCCTTGTTGGGAACGGTTGCCGACCTGTTGGGGGTTACCTACCGGCAATGGGAATATCTTGGCCCGACCACCGGTGGTTTAAGCCTCTGGTCCGATCTGGCCATTGCCCCCCCGCAAGGGGGGTTTGCGGTCTATTTGCAGAAAAAGTTCCCCCGTTGGTCTTGGTTGAATTGGCTTTTCTGGATTGCCGCCAACGCCATTGGCGAACGCCTCTTTGTGCAGTGGGGGTTGATCCGCTATCACCAGTGGAATTCTTTAAAGGCCACCCTTTTTTACTTTCCTTTTTTTGCCTTAATTTATCTGCAGGAGTGGTGGTGGCAAAAAGCGGAAAACCGCTCACGCCGGCTTCCCCCGGCTTGAGCCAAGCGGTGTAAATTCAAAGCAGGGCGTGTCGAGAAGCAAGCCGTTTATGGCGTCTGCTTGCGGCATTTTGGAGTATTCTATTTAGTGGCGGATGAGGCGGTAAGCAGCGAAGGCATCGATAAGGGCAGAGAAGACCATCCGGCGCCGGCTGGGCAAAGGCGATAAAGGTAATCATGGGCGCGAGCAACCGGGATCGAGCGCTGAGGGTGTTTTAATTAGGTAGTAAAGCGACAGGAGAAGGGCGGGGGTAATGGTGGTGAAAGAAACAGACCGGCTGAAGGATCAGGCTGGAGTAAACCTGGAGGAAGAGGACTGGTCCCGGGGAGAACAGGAAACCCGTCAGGGTAGGGGAGAACTGGTCTCCGGTGGGAAGGAAGAGGAAACCGGCGCCACCGGTTGTCTTTATTTAGTGACTACCCCCATCGGTAACCTGGAGGACCTTACCGCCCGGGCCGTCCGGATCTTAAGGGAAGTTGACCTCATTGCCGCTGAGGATACCCGGCAGACGCGAAAACTCCTTTCCCATCTTTCCATTCACCAGCGGGTAATCAGTTACTACCGGGAGAAGGAGCAAGCGCGGGCGGAGATGCTCCTCGAGTATCTCCGGAGCGGCCGGCAGGTGGCTTTAGTCAGTGACGCGGGCACGCCGGGCCTTTCCGATCCTGGGGCGGTACTGGTGGCGAAGGCAGTTGCCGCCGGGATCCGGGTCGTTCCGGTCCCCGGAGTCTCCGCCTGTCTGGCCGCCCTGGTGGCTTCCGGTTTACCCACCGCCCGCTTTGTTTTTGAAGGTTTCCTCCCACGGAAGCCGAAGGAGAGGGAGCACCGCTTGGCGGCGTTGGCCCGGGAGGAACGGACCATTGTTCTGTACGAAGCGCCCCACCGGTTAACGCAAACCCTGACCGCATTAATGGCGGCGCTCGGCCGGGACCGGCCAATCGTAATTGCCCGCGAGTTAACAAAAAAATACGAAGAATTCTGGCGGGGTTCTTTGGGGGAAGCAGTGGCGGTTTGGAACGCCCGGACGGTGAAGGGGGAATTTACCCTGGTGGTGGCCGGAGCGCCGCCGGAAACGGAAGATAAGGTCGAAAACCGGGATTACCTCCCCTTTTTCCAGGAGATCCTCCGACGCCAAGCGGCCGGGGAGAAAGCATCCGCGGTGATCCGGGAGATTGCGCAAAGGGAAGGCCTTTCCCGGAGCGCGCTTTATCAGTATTATTTGGAAAAGACATCTTCCCGTTCGTGAGGATGAATTTATCCGGCCGGGGCCACATGGTCTAAACGCCGTTGGGCCCTTTACGAGCGCAGGCGGTAGCCCCCGGGAGCAACTGGATAAATAAAAAGAAAAGGGGAGATGATCTCCCCTACAGTCCCGGAATAGGATGAAGTATGACATCCAAACCCAAGCGGTATCGATTAGGATGAGGATTAGGAAACATCCTTCATCGCATCCAAACAATCACGGCAGATGTTCTTATCCTTGAAATTCCGCACATTTTCGGCATTACCGCAAAAGATACAGGCCGGTTCATACTTTTTTAAGATGATTTTCTCACCGTCTACATAGATTTCTAAAGCATCCTTCTCTTCAATCCGAAGGGTGCGTCGTAATTCGATGGGAATAACAACCCGTCCCAATTCATCTACTTTGCGGACGATCCCTGTGGATTTCATCATTGTAAAATCCCTCCTTTTCCAATAAGATTCGACAATTAACGATCAAGTCCAGATTAGTGTGTAAATTCCTCAGTTATCAATAAGCTTATCTGATATACGCAATATTGCTTTGATCATTGATTTGTTTTTGCTCTTCTTGCCACTGAAGGTATTCACTCATATCC
>JAAYHY010000159.1 GCA_012735135.1 Bacillota bacterium
GAGCAAAAACAAACCAATGATCAAAGCAATATTGCGTATATCAGATAAGCTTATTGATAACTGAGGAATTTACACACTAATCTGGACTTGATCTTTAAGGGCGGCTTTTATGATCAACTAACAATTGTATTTACCAATGAACCGGTTTTGCATTATAATAGTGCTTAATATAGAAAGGAGGAGAGACCATGGGGGAAGAGATTAAGCAGATTGCGGCGCGGATTCGTGAGATCCGGGAGATTGCCGGCCGGACGCCGGAAGAGTTGGCCCGGGAACTCGGCGTGGCCCCGGATTTATACCGGAGCTATGAAGATGGAACCGAAGACATCCCCGTCGGGTTCTTATACAAGTTTGCGCAAAAATTCCAACTGGAACTGAGCTCCTTGATCTCCGGGGAGGAACCCCGGCTGCGGACATATGCGGTGACGAGAAAAGGACGGGGCGTTTCGGTCGAACGGCGGAAAGCCTATAAATACCAAAGCCTGGCCTATAATTTTATGCTGAAAAAAGCGGAGCCTTTTTTGGTAACCGTCGAGCCGGACCCGGAAGACCGGCCGTTGGAGTTGAACAGCCATCCCGGTCAAGAGTTTAATTATCTGCTTTCCGGGACGATGAAGATTATAATCGACGGGTATGAGATTATCCTTTATCCGGGGGATGCCATCTATTTCGATTCCGGAATCGAGCACGGGATGAAGGCTTTGAACGGTGAGCCGGCCCAGTTTTTGGCGGTAATTATTTAATAACAAGGCCCGAGGATGCTGAAACGGCCTTAATCGCGGTCAAGGAAGAGAGGTTGGGTGCTTAATGTTGGAAAAGTTTATCAAAGGCGATTTCCATTCTTATGAAGAGTTTGTCCGTAATTTTAAGATTGATGTTCCTCCCCAGTTTAACTTTGCCTATGATGTGGTCGACCAAATTGCGGAGGCGACGCCGGACCGGGTGGCGCTGGTCTGGTGCGATGAAACGGGTAACCACCGGGAGATTACTTTTGCCGAGATGAAGGAGTATAGCGACCGCGTGGCCAGTTTTTTATTGGGCGTCGGGGTTAAAAAAGGCGATGCGGTGATGTTAATCTTGAAGCGCCGCTATGAATTCTGGTTTGCCCTCTTGGGCCTCCATAAAGTTGGTGCGATTGCGGTGCCGGCGACCCATCTTTTAACGGCGGCTGATCTTGTTTATCGTTATCAAGCCGCGTCGGTAAAGATGGTGATCGCCGTCGCCGATCCGAAGGTCATCGAGCATGTAGAAGCGGCCGCGCCGGATTCGCCAACGCTAAAATGGAAAGTGCTGGTCAACGGGGAGCGGGACGGCTGGTTCTCTTGGGAGCGGGAGCTTGAAAAGGCGGAACCTTTCGATCGGAACAACTGTCCGCCGGTGGCGAATGAGGATATTTCCCTTTTATATTTCACTTCGGGAACGACCGGACACCCCAAGATGGTGGCCCATGATTTTGTCTATCCCTTGGGGCACATCGTCACCGCCAAATACTGGCAATGTGTCCAGGAAGGCGGGCTGCACCTTACCGTGGCCGAGACGGGCTGGGCAAAAGCCGTTTGGGGGAAGATCTACGGGCAGTGGCTGGCCGGGAGTGCGGTTTTTGTTTATGATTTTAACCGGTTTCATGCCCCGGAGCTATTAAAGGTGATTGAGCGGTATAAAGTGACGACTTTTTGCGCGCCGCCCACCGTTTACCGGTATTTAATCAAAGAGGACCTAAGCCAGTATAATTTGGCAAACTTGCAGTATTGTGTGGTCGCCGGCGAACCCCTCAATCCCGAGGTTTATTACCAGTTTTTAAAACAGACCGGGATTAAATTACGCGAGGGTTACGGTCAGACAGAAATGACCGTCGCCATCGGGACCTTCCCCTGGCTGGAACCAAAACCCGGTTCGATGGGGAAACCGGCCCCCGGCTACGAGATCGTGCTCCTTGATGAGCATGGCGAGCGGTGTGAGGTCGGTGAAGTGGGCGAGATTGTGATCCGGACCGACCGGCAAAAACCGGTGGGCCTCTTTAAAGGATATTACCGCAATCCGGAGAAGACTGCTGAGGTCTGGCATGACGGTTATTACCACACCGGGGACACGGCCTGGCGGGACGAAGACGGTTACTACTGGTTTCTCGGGCGTATTGATGATGTCATTAAGAGTTCCGGTTACCGGATCGGCCACTTTGAGGTGGAAAGCGCTTTGCTTGAACATCCGGCGGTGCTCGAATGCGCGGTCACCGGGGTGCCGGATCCCGACCGCGGACAATTGGTGAAGGCGACGGTGGTTTTAACCGCGGGCTATACCCCCAGTCCGGAGCTGGCCAAGGAACTGCAGGAACATGTCAAGAAGACTACCGCGCCCTATAAATACCCGCGGGTGGTGGAGTTTGTGACGGAGCTGCCGAAGACGATCAGCGGCAAGATCCGGCGGGTGGAGATTAGAGAGAAAAACCAGGCGGGACCGGTAAATAATTCATGATGCGCCTTGGCCGGATTTGAGCGGGGTGGATTGATGACTGACTATAAGAACTCAAAGTGGGCTTTGGAGATTATTGAGTTACAGAAGGAAGACGGATCTTGGGGTTACTTTCATTCGCTGAGTAATCCTTCCGAAAACAACCGGATCACCACCGAACAGGCCATCAGACGGCTGGCGATCTTGGGTTACACCATAAAGGACGAGCCCATCGGCAAGGCCGTGGCATACATGCAAGATTGCTTGGCTGGGAAAAAAGTAATCCCGGACCGCAGAGAAAAACTTCATAATTGGGATATCTTTACGGCCCTGATGTTAGCAACGTGGATCCGTAGATTTACCAAGGACGATGACAAGGCCAACCAGGTTGGAAAAAAGTGGGCGGAAATCATCAATTATGCCTTTCTGGACGGTGGCTACGATCATAACCGCTACGTTGAGATCTATCAAAAAATCCATGGCATCCCACCCAGGGGCGGCCGGTTGGTGGACGTTGTTAATTTCTATCATGTTTCTTTAGTGGCTGACCTTTTGCCCGCTCAAACAGCGCTGGCTTTTCTGGATTACATTTTACAGAAAGAAACGGGGATCTATTATATATATGACAAGCCGTTATCTATATTGCCGCCGGTCTTTCAATCCATTGAAGCCAGCCGATATCTGGCCGCCATTGAATTACTGGCCGAATATAAGCATCCCGGCTGCAAAGAAAAGCTTAACTTTGTGGTTGAATGGTTAAACCGGAACAAAGAACCCGGGGGCGATTGGGACATGGGACCAAAAGTAAAAAACGGAATACATTTCCCGCTCTCCAATTCCTGGCGGCAAAAAGAACTACGGATCAAGGATTGTACCTACCGGATAACCAACCTGATCAAAAATCTTGGGAATTAACGGGTAAGGCCCGGATCTTTACTGACGGATCCGGGCTTTTTTGTGGACGAAAAGAGGATTGACACGAACATACGTTCTATTCTATAATATGGTAAATATTAACTGAACCATGATGTTCTCGGTTTGGAGAAAAATTGGTTTATATAAAACGGAGGGGAAAAGGATTGAAATATCCATGGCTGGATGAGTACTTATTAAGCAAAAAAGCTGTCCAGAAAGATTTTAAAGAAGAGTGGCAATGGGAAAGGTACCAAATCGGGGAAAAGTTATTTGCTGCCATTTGCTACGATAAGAATGGTAATCAAATTCTAACGGTCAAATGCGAACCGGAGTTCGGCGAATTTTTACGGGAAAAATATCGTGAGATAACCCCTGGTTACTACATGAATAAAGTCCATTGGAATTCCGTTGATTTAAATGGCAATGTCCCGGCGGAAATAATCAAAGAGATGATCGACCAATCATATAAACTGGTCTTGGGTTCCTTTAGTAAAAAGAGGCAACGGGAATTATTGCATGAAGAGGGGTAGACAGAATCAGAAGGGAAATAAAGGTTTTTCACGAATAGAAGCATTAGTAAAGAATTTTGTTAACGGTATAAATGTTGACACAAAACCCCACTTGGTAAAGGCATAAAAATATATCTTATACCTCTCCCAGCAATAATAATCGGCGCGCTGACAATGTATAATAAATATTTGGGGTCAAAATATCTTCGGTTTGATAATAGCGGTGTTACTTTCCTGTCTTATATCAAGGAAACCTAAAAGTCTCGGCATATATTTTATCGTTGTTCTAATTTCAACATTATTTGGTAATTTCCCGGTTCCATTGATTGGTTATGGTATTTCTCCAATACTGGGTTACTTTATTTCTCTTTCATGGCTAACCAACGCTAAACTTAATTTTTAATTTTCTTCTTTGCGATTTAGGTGCTCATGGCGCTTGTGATTCGTTTAAGAAAGCACCATTCTTGGCGCTGCTGAGTTTAGCGGCACGAATCGGATACATATATTTGTAATTTTGGCCCTTATAATTTTAGTTTTTTGGTTGGTCAAAAGTAGGGGCGACGCTTTAAGCTGACAACTTGAATGATAAAAATACCAAGATAATCGGAGATCAATCCTTTTGGGTGACTTTTGAAAAATGGGGCAAGGTAAAGTTTCTATCATGTAAGTAGGATGAAGATGGAGTAAGTAAGCTTTTCTTTTATTTGGCTGATGAAAAAGATAATATCTTGATTTTAGTGTTCGGGAAATATTTTGATGCTTTGTGTCAATTGGTGAAAGAATATCGACAGATTAATCGCTCTCGGTGACTAATGGTTGGTTGATGGTGCAACAATACAAGAAAGTGAGGTTGCTTTGATTTGGTGTTTCATCCGGTCTCAAATTGTTTTGTCGAAGATGTCGATCATGTCTGGAATGAATGTTACCGGGTTTTGAAAAACGATGGGATTTTACTAGCTGGCTTTGATAACGGGCTAAATTACCTCATTAACGATGATAGAACCCTTCCGCTTACCGTCGTGAACAAACTGCCCTTTAACCCATTAAAAGCCAGTGAAGAAGAGTACGAGCGTATGGTTGATAATCATGAAGGGATCCAATTCTCGCATTCACTGGAAGAACAGATCGGAGGACAGTTGAAAGCCGGGTTTATTTTGACTGATTTATACGAGGACCGGGACAGAGAAGGTTGCGGCCTCCTGCGGGAGTATGCGCCGCAATACATTGCAACCAGAGCCGTCAAAAAGAAGGGCGTAATTTAACTGGCAAGTCAATACTGAGACCATCCTGGTGCTTTTGCCGGAAAGCAGAAAAAAATATTTGGAGGAAAAAAGCATGAGGAAATTAACGTTATCGATCAAAATTTATATCGGCCTCATTATTACGCTCGCCATCCTGGCGGCAGTTAGCATTTATTTACCTCAAGGTTCTTTCTCCCCCCTTCTGCCGGAAGAAGACCTCCCGGCGGCCAAACCCGTACTCGCCCTGGCAAATGCCGCCATTATGCTTGTCCTCTATGGCGGCTTGGGCTTTCTGGGTTTAAAACTCGCGCAAAAGCTCGGTTTTGCCGACCTTTGGGATGTGCAACTGGACAATAGGCAAAGGTTTTTAACTCCTGCGCTTGTCGGGAGCGCCATCGGTATCTTTTTCATTGCTGCTGATGCCATTTTTAGTCGCTTTCATTCCTTAGGCCCCCTCCCTCATCCGCCGTTTCCAACTTCTTTGGTGGCTTCCGCCGTTGCCGGTATTGGCGAAGAGGTAATCTTCCGCTTATTTTTTATTTCTTTCTGGGTCTGGCTGCTCTCCCATGTGCTCCTGAAAAAAAGATGGCAAAAGCAGATTTTCTGGCTGGCTGCTCTGCTTTCGGCTCTTGCTTTTGCTTTCGGCCATCTCCCTTCGTTCATGGTAATTTATGGGTTTACTCAGCTTAGGCAAATTCCCCTTGCGCTGATGGGTGAGATTATCCTACTTAACGGGATCCTCTCTCTTTTTGCTGCCTATTACTTCAGAAAGTATGGCTTTCTGGCGGCCGTTGGGATCCACTTTTGGGCGGATATAATCTGGCATGTCATTTGGGGCGTCATTTAATCTCTGCTCCTAGTTGCCGGTGGTAGCGAAAAAGGAAAGGAATGTGGTTAGAATGGCTCATGTATTTAATGAAAAGAAAATTTCATTTCAGCTTCGGCAATCGCCAATCCCGGAATTTGCTTGGCATACCAGCCCTAACTTGGCAGAGATCGTAAAAGCCAAGCATTTACATTTTGATATAAGATCTCTCGATCCCGGGAAATATTCTTACCCGTATCATTTTCATCGAAATGCCGAAGAAATCTTTGTTATTTTATCCGGAAAGGTTATGCTGAGAACACCCGAGGAAAATCAGGAATTATCCGCAGGTGATATTGTCTTTTTTGAAATGGGACCCCAGGGCGCCCATCAACTTTACAATCATACCCAAGAGCCGTGTAAGTATCTGGATATCCGTACCAACGTTGGTCTGGATGTTTGCGAGTATCCTGATTCGGGAAAAATTAATATATTACCATTTCGGGAAGTATACGAAAAAGCCAGCCAAGTTGATTATTACAAGGGAGAAGATAAGGTGAGCGCAAAGTGGGGAAAGCACCAGGACGGGAGGGAATTTAATGGTTGCTGAGTTTAGATATAACCAAAAAATACTCCCAAAGGTATTTGTCTTTTTTATCATATTTTTTGCTTCATATATAGTGAATCGGTCTGATTTTTATCTGTCCGTTTCCTTCTATTTATTGACGGCTTTGTCACAAGTCTTAATTTATCTATATTATTCATCGAAAAGACTGATGGTTACGGAAGAAGGGATCGAGGAGATAATTTTCTGGAATGTGTTATGTCGATCAGTTAAATGGGAAGAGATGGAAGAAGCCTGTTTGCTTTCGGATAATACTAATTCGAAGGAGCGTTCAACGCAGATGATGATGGAACCATTGCCTGCTTTTAACTGGTTTGTCAAGAACTTTATAGGTGGAACTACTATCAAAATTATTGTTACCCATCGGGAAGCTTTATATTTGGATTTGCAGGATATAAAAAACAATGACGAACTGTATGAGATCGTTAAGGAAAAGGTAAGATTTGTAAGGGAACCTAGGTAAAGGTTTATCGGGGAAAAGATGAACAAAGATAGAGATTAGCTGAAAGGAAGTTATATCGGGAAGAACAGAAAAAAGAGGAGGAAGTCGATGGGTGATGTTCTGCGCTCAACGATAGAACAACTTTCCATTGTTCTATGTTTGGCTTTGATTTTCTACTTTGGATCGGGGAGAAAAAAGAAGGGATTCTTTCCTTGGCTTGGCCTGTATTTCCCCAAAAATAAAGAATGGATTGGCAATAGTATTCTAGTTCTTGCCGTCTCTACTTTGGTAATGGCCGGTCCCCTTCTGTTGTTCCAGTATTTTGGCTACAATATTTCCGCAATGTTCTATGATGAAGCCATCAGTGGACGGGGCTTAGGGATTAACATTGTCGTAATAATCTTGCTCAAAGCCCTAATTCAAACCGCCCTTTCTGAAGAGCTCTTTTTTCGCGGCCTAATCGGGAAGGAAATTGCGGGCAAATTCGGATATTTAGCGGGGAATATTACCCAAGCTGTAATATTTGGGTTGCCTCATGGGTTACCACTGATGATTGTTTATAAAGAGTATTCCTTTGGCATAACTCTTATTCTGACAGCGGGGATCGTGGGTTATTTCCAATTCTGGCTGAATGAAAAGAAGGCGGATGGAAGTTTACTTCCCAGCATCATTATACACAGTATAGTGAATATCGTCTCATTTATTACAAAGGCGCTAGGTTAGGTAAATATAATTTATAAGTAACTTATTAGTCTGTATGATAAATAAAAGAACGAGCCGGTGTATACTGGAGAAAGTGATGGGTTCTTTTCGAAATCTTGTGATTTAAATGCCCCGCATGTTACTAGCGATTTGTCTTATGAATTTTCTATGGCAGTGGTAAACGCTCTAAAGAAAACCGAGTTGTCTAAATAGAGAAAAGTTATCCCTTTGGAAACTGGAAAATAATCGTTTACTTCACTTTTATTTTCACTATAATATGGCAAATCGGCGTGGCCATTAAGTTTTGAAACCGTCAAGAACAGGCGGACGTTACAGAAAATTTAAGAAAAGGGGAGATGAGCATTGAAAAACAAAAGCGCATTATTGGTGATTGATATGCAAAAGGCAATGTTTGAAGGGCCAGATCCCGTATACAGAGGAGAAGAATTATTACAGATCACTCATGGCTTAATAAAGAAAGCACGAAAGGCAAAAATACCAATTATATATATACAGCATAACGGACGAATAGGTGGTCCCCTTGAGAAAGGGACAGAAGGTTGGAAAATACATGAACAAATTAAACCTATTGAAGGAGATATTGTAATTCAAAAAAGTAAACCTGATTCTTTCCTTGACACCGGACTTCATAACATTTTAGATGAGAGAGGGTTAACAACACTTATCATAACAGGAATCCAAAGCGATGTTTGTGTTGATACGACATGTAGACGTGCCTGTAGTATTGGTTACAGCGTAATCCTGGTGGAAAATGGTCATAGTACATGGGGTACGGAAGAACTCACAGCTGAACAGATTATTTCTCATGAAAACTATATTTTAGGGAACTGGTTTGCTGATTTAAAAACTGCAGATGAAGTGGAATTTAGCTAAGAGATAGATTAATTTATTGAGGTTGAACTGGGTGATTAAGTCAGTGAATTGAAGAGACAGGAGGGGATGAAGGAAAATATTGGCTTGAACGGAGGAGTAGTAAAGGGTGGAGGGTTGATTGTGATGGAAAAGAGCCATAAAAAACTGGTGTTAATATCATGGTTTTTAATGCTCTTGGTTTCTGCACTCCCAAATATAATTCTTCGTGAAGTTTTAATACTAATCTGCCATGGTTACCATATATAAAAATAGGGGTGCTGTTACTTTTATTCGTTATTAGTGTTTTTTATGATAAACTTTCCCCCCTCAGACACTACTTTGGGGTGTTTTTGATGGTTTTTGTCACAACGGAATCAATAAAAGCGTTAAGGGCGACCGAGCACTGGAAAAAATGGTTTGGTGGTAGTTCGCCCTCTTTTGTCCAATATATGGTGAGGATGCAATTGTTACTTATCCTGGGTTTTTTTATTATCTTTTTTGTCTTATTTTTAATAAAAAAGAACCCAAGCAAGTTTTATTTTTCAATGGGAGATCTTAATGCTAAAGTAAAACCAGTAAAATGGTTGGCCGTCCAAGATAACATTTATTGGAAAGGGTTAGGAAGCGAATTTGGAATATATTTATCGATAGGTATCTTGATCTATTTATTATTTACTAACGGAATACCGGCGATAAACGATCTTATGCAGGTTGTTCGATATATACCGTTAATTATAATATTTGCGGCAATAAATTCCGTTTACGAAGAATTAGTCTATCGCGCTTCTCTTTTAAGTGTCTTAGAGAGCGTAATTGGGGAAAGACATGCTTTATCCATCACCACCCTTTACTTTGGAATAGGTCACTTTTACGGAGCACCGATCAAGTCCAGATTAGTGTGTAAATTCCTCAGTTATCAATAAGCTTATCTGATATACGCAATATTGCTTTGATCATTGATTTGTTTTTGCTCTTCTTGCCACTGAAGGTATTCACTCATATCC
>JAAYHY010000160.1 GCA_012735135.1 Bacillota bacterium
ATTCTTGTCATAAAAAAACCTATGACATTTGTCATAGGTTACACTATTTTTTTTTCTATTGCGTAGAGAATGGCTTCGGCCCGATCTTTCACATTCAGTTTGGCGTAAATATTACTTACGTAATTTCGAACGGTTCCCTCACTTAGATAAAATTCTTTGGCAATTTCCCGGTTGCCTTTTCCCTGGGCAATCGCCTGCAGGATCTCCAATTCCCTTTCCGTAATTATCTCCCGTATGGAGTCATAATCGCTTTTTGATTTTGTCGGTGGCCCGTTTGAAAGTTTATTCACAACTTTATCAGCTATTTCCGGAGACATTAATACTCCGCCATTGTAAACACTGATAATCGCCGCTTCCAGCCCGGCGGGGGGAATATCCTTCAGTAAATACCCGGCCGCCCCGGCCTTCAACGCTTCAAAAACATACTCATCATCGTCAAAAGTAGTAAGCATGATTATTTTCGCCTCCGGACAACGGTTCCGGATTAACCGGGCGCTCTCCACACCATCCATCACCGGCATTCTGACATCCATCAGAATTATATCCGGATGGAGCCTTTCCGCCAACTCCAAACCCTCTTTCCCATCTGCCGCTTGCGCCACCACTTGCATACACGGGTTACGCATTTCTAAGACCGACTTTATACTTTCTCGGAATAATGTCTGATCATCCACCAATAAGATTCTGATCTGCTCCACTTACGTCACTCCCTTTAAATGGTATCCAAAAGTGCAAGGTAAAACCGAATCCCGGGGATGACTCAATAGACAATTCACCATTTTTCGCAGTGATCCTTTCTTTGATCCCTATCAAACCGCATCTTGGAATTATATTCGCGGAACCCGAACCATCATCTTTAATTGTTATATAAATCTTTCCCTCCTTTACCTGCAATTTGATATATACGGTGTTGGCTCGTCCATGCCGAAAAGTATTGGTTAAGGCTTCTTGAATTACCCGGTAAATCAACCATTCATTCTCTTCCCCTAAATCCAACGGCCATTGCGGGATCTCTAAAGAAACATTTATCCCCGTCGCTTGGGAAAAAGCATGGGCCAATTTGGGAATGGACTGCGAAAGATACATCTTTACCGGCGGACGCAGCGCTCTCACCGCCCGCCGCACATCCGCCAGGGCTTCCCTGGCCAAATCTCTGCTCTTGTCAAGATTCTCCAAGGCCCCGGCCCGTCCTGCGGAAATCAGTTCACGGGTATAGTCAAGAATGGCGATTAAATTGGTAATAATATACCCGACTGAATCATGAATTTCCCGGGAAATTCTGTTTCTCTCACTGACAATGCTTTCGGTTTGCGACCGCACCGCATATTCCTGTAAACGGATATTCGCCTCCACCAAACGGGTATTAGATTCCTGATAATGTTCGGTCAGGCCCATCAATTGCTGATAACGATTGAATAATATCCTGATTAACAACCCCAGCATCAAAGCATTACAACAAAGAAGGCAAGGAATAATTATATCCGAGATCTGTGGAGCCGGATGGGTGATACCCCAAACGGCGTTATTCTTAAAGCGTTGGTGGATCAACACATAGATAAAAAAAAGGCTTGTCAAAACCCCGCTCTTCACTGAATACACCATAAAGATCTCAATAATCAATAAAAAGATGAGTAAAGAAAAGACGTTAAGCAACCCCGGCATGGCTTCCAGAATCATCAGCGCAAATAAAGAACGCATAAAGAAACCAATTAACGGAATCCACCAAACCGGGATGAGATAAATACCGATCGTTAAGAGGACAGAAGCAATGATCAGCCCGTGAAATTGCCGATCCCAATAAAAGGGGAGCTCCGCCGGTCTGTTTAAAGTATAGTAGAGGTCAAGAACCCCATAGATAATTAGTGCGAAGACAATTAAAAAACGCTGTATGTGACGGGTCTTCATTTCAATCCCCTTCCTCACCGACGACAACATTTCTAAAATTCGGCTCAATCTTTAACCAATACCGCCTCCCGGTAATGGGTCTGCCGCCATGGTAAGGATCGTCCCGTTTTTAATTAACAGCATGCTGAGTGCCTCCTTCCAAACGTTAGTCGATGCTACCTTTCTTCAACAGCAGTTTTAATCCGGAAAAATACTTCCCGTTAGCCATCGCCAACAAACCTTGGAAGAAATTCGCATTCAGACGGCTGAAAATCTGCAAGCTCCGCAGGGGACTACCGGCGGTGGTCTGTAAAAACATCCGGTACTCCGCCGTGCCGGGCTCCGCCTTTCTGGCCACTGTTCTTTTCAATCCCCAGTACAAAACCCGCATGACCAAAGAATGGTCCTTCATGTCCATGACCGTATCGTTCATGGTGAATTGTCCCTTCCGGGGAAGGCATGGCCGGTATTTACGGCCAAGCATCCGCTCCCATTCCTCCTGGGAGGGATAGCCGCTTGGGTTTTCGTACCAGGACCCCCGCTGCCAAACAGGGACTTCCACGGTTTCGCCGGCTTTATCAATGAATCCGGCCACCATCAGTTGGTCCGGACCGCCGCCCACCAGCACCGTGTACCGGCCGCCGGGCACCTTCCAAGTACCGTCCCAAACGGCAAAACAACGGTCGTCCAGGTCAAAACGGACCTCTTTCTTCTCGCCCGGCTGGAGATAAACTTTGGCAAAGCGTTTTAACTCCCGGACGGGCCGGTGGATCCCGTCTTGCGGAGGAGCGATATAAAGCTGCACAATTTCAGCGCCACCGCGGTGGCCGGTGTTTGCCACCGTCACGGAGATCCTTTCCCCGTCGATTTTCAAGTCGGAATAGGTAAACTCCGTATAACTCAAGCCAAAACCGAATTTCCAGCCCACGTCCACCTTTGCTTTGTCGTAATAGCGGTAACCGACATAGATTCCCTCGCGGTACTGACCATCCCGCTGGGGATAGTAGGCCGCCGAGGGACAATCGCTGTATTTGAGAGGCCAGGTTTCGGCTAGTTTCCCGCAGGGGTTGGCTTTACCGTACAGCAAATTCTTGACGGCTTCGGCGCCGGCTTGCCCCGGCAGGCCCATATACAAAATGGCCTTCACTTTGTCGGCCCACGGGGTTTCCACCGGGGCGCCACAGAAAAGGACCACCACCGTATTGGGATTTGCCGCCGCCACCTCTTCGATGAGCTTCACTTGCTCAGCCGGCAGCGCCATATTTTCCCGGTCAAAGCCCTCACCCTCAATCTCCGGCGGCAACCCGGCAAAGACCACCGCCACCTCGGCCTCTCTCACCCCCACGCCTGCCCCCAGGAGAGCGGCGGGCTGGTTCAGTTTGGTCGGGTTAATATGACTGGAACCCGCACCTTGATAACGTATGTTATGGGCCATCGGACCCACGATGGCAATTTTCGCTCCTTCCTTCAGGGGCAGAATCCCATCTTCATTCTTAAGCAACACCGCGCTTTGCTCCGCGGCGATCCGCGCCAGTTCATGATGGGCCTCGTAGTCACAAGACCCTTTATTTTTCAGGGCTTCCACCGCTTCGTGCACCATCTTCTTAACCCGTTCCACACTCCCGTCGATCTCCTCTTCGGCCAGCTCACCCCGGGCTACCGCGGCCAGCACCTCTTGGACCATGTAGTTACTCCCGCCGGGCATGTTCAGGTCGCAACCCGCCCGGAAAGCGGCAATCCGGTCATGCATGGCGCCCCAGTCGGTCATCACCAGGCCTTCAAAACCCCATTCCTCCCGCAAAATGCCGGTTAAGAGCTGCGCATGGTCGCTACAGTAGGTGCCGTTAACTTTATTGTAGGCGCACATCACGGTCTTGGGTTTCCCCTCACGGACCGCGATTTCAAAAGGGGTCAGATAAATCTCCCGGAGCGTGCG
This sequence comes from Bacillota bacterium, assembly GCA_012735135.1. Lineage (GTDB taxonomy): Bacteria > Bacillota > UBA4882 > UBA10575 > UBA10575 > Capillibacterium. The sequence continues at coordinate 3,821 of JAAYHY010000160.1, forward strand.
CTCGTCCAGGATGGAATCGGAACTAAACCGTTTATACTCCTGATTGTTACAGGCAAAATGCTTCAGACAAGTGCCGATCCCCTTTTCCTGGGCGCCTTTGATGAAACCGGCCGCCATTTTCCCGGCCAGATAAGGATCTTCGGAGAAATACTCAAAATTACGGCCACATAAGGGGTTACGTTTAATGTTGACCCCGGGGCCAAGGAAAACACCCACCCCTTGATCGGCCGCTTCCTCGGCAATGGCGGCGCCGATTTTACCAACCAATTCCTCATCCCAGCTACAAGCGGTTGATACGGCCGCCGGAAAACAAGTGGCCGGCCGGGAAGCGTTGACTCCCTGGTCTGTATCGGGGTTTTCCTGTTTGCGCAAGCCGTGGGGACCGTCGCACATAAACATGGACGGAATCCCGTATTCCGGAAAGGCTTTGGTTTCCCAGAAATTTTTCCCCTCACACAGCGCAATTTTGTCTCTAAGTTCCATTTTAGTTCCCATCTCCACCCCTCCTCTTCCCCGCATGGGCGTTTCCTGTAAATCTTCTTCCCCTTTATCGACTTATCCTTCTTTTACCGGTTAACCAGTCATCACTCCCGTGCTCAACGACTGCTCAGCCCGGCCGCATCTTAATAAAAAAACTGTTCCTCAGCAAATTGTCCATTATAAAGTAAACCTTTGCTCGTCCGGAGCAAAGGCCTTCCCTCAATTGGATTTTTTACTATATAGAATTTCTAGGCCGGTCCCGGTTTTCCGGTAACCGGTCCCCTGGTGTCCTTGGTTCAAAAGGGTGAGCTGACGGCAAAGATCGAGACTGGGAACGGGAATTGTTTCCCACGCTTGAAAAAGCTCTTCCGTCCATAAATCGCGGTAGAAAATATAACGCCAGCTATTGTTGTATTTCTGTTTTAAGGCGACAATCTTCATTTTTTGCGCAAACTTATCGACAATACCGGGGACGTTGGCCGGCATCACTGTGGCGCAGAGATGACGGTATTCCTTTCCCAATAACACCTGTTGAAGAAGGAGCTTACCCATCTTTGTCTGGAGTCTATTCCCGCGGTAAGCGGGATGAACAAAGAAGGCTTCCAAATGGACCACCTGTCTTAACTCCGGGGCCGGAAGGCCGATGTCCCTTCCTAAGTTATCCCCATTATCTTTTGGAAAGTAAACCGCCCCGAAAGCAATCAATTGATCTTCAACAAAGGCGCCCAGGGCCTGTCCCGCTTTCCCCGATAAAATATTTCTGATTTCCGCCGGGGTTAAGGGAAAATACAAATCCTTGCACGGCAAAGTATCAAGAATATAAGCTTGTAATTCTTCCACTTGAAGGAAGTGGCTTTCCTCCAGCCAGTCAACTTGACAAGGATAGCTTTCCGTTGTTCCCTGGCGCCTTATGACGAAAGTAGCAGGCTCATTCATTATGGTCAACCCCCGTCCAAGTCTTTGAAGTTCGCTGGAGACCGGCATCTTTAGCGTTCCATAAAACCGAAGACGTCCGTTTAATTCATATCTTCACTTATTCAAAGCTTGGTGATGCGGTCCCCCAAGTGAGCCTGGGCAAGCAGAGGGTGGCAAGAAGTAAAGACGTTTCTAACGTCTTTCTACCTTAATAGAACCGTTTCCTGTCCTGAGCAAAATTAGATTTTCGCCATTTCCATCCGTCCATTTCCCTGTACGGGAACTACGAGAAGCAAAAATAATAATATTACCTATACCGGATTGGGCGTCAATGGTTGCATTAGCCGGCATTCGAGCGGTATAAACCAGAATATTTCCATTGCCGGTTGATAAGTTAATGGGCCACCGATCAATCCTTTCCGCGGACAGCCGAATCTGACCGTTCCCTGTTCTGCCTCTTATGGTTCCGGAGACATCGGCAAAAAGGAGTTGACCGTTCTTTGTTTCCGCGGAGACTTCGGCGGCGGTAATTGATTTCAAAGTAACTACGCCATTATCGATGTTAATTTCCACTTTTTCCACTTGTAAATTGTCAATTTGAACGGAACCATTACCCCCCTCCGCCATTAAGGCGACATACGCCTTGACCGGTAAAAGGATCTCAACCATAAAATTAATGTTTTCAGCCGAGTGCTTCTTTTCCGCCTTCACCTTTAAAGTTGCCTGCGCTACCTAAACCGAAAAAGTATCGATCTCCCTTGCGGGTTTATTCGCATATAACTTAACCGTTCCGGTCTGGCCGCTGGCCGGGAATACTTTAACCCCTAGATTATTGGTTTCGATCAGGATATCGTCAAATTCCCCGTCAACAACTTGCTCCTTGATCACCACCCACTTTTGTTTAGCCTGACAGCCAATGGTTCCCAGCAACAACAGAAGCAGAGCGCAAAACCGCAACTTTTTCGAAGAAACGACCCTTATCATCTGACCTACCTCCCATCAACTTCTTCGCCGTCCAATTCCAAAAATACGAAAATAGCTGTTTGCAGTCCATCACCCGCCGTACTCTTTTAATACCCACTCGAGCACCGGATCGATCCCCTTCCGGACATCACTATATTGCACTGGGATATAGATCTTTAATTGGTGCGACGGTGGAAGCGGTTATCTGGTAGACGCTGACCAGCCACAACGGCAGTGGAGAAGTAAGCCGTAAGCATCGAATTGCCAAAGTCCGTTATACTTCACAGCGCTGCCAAGCAGAACGGTAAGGACAGCGACAATAAACCCCAATGGGCAAAGAAGCAGGGCAAGAAAACCCTTCTTTCCTTTCACTTTTTCCGACTCCCCAATGGTGATTCCGGCATGGGCAAAAATAAGCCGGGTTCTAGACCAAAAAATTTTCTCCGCCAACTTCACATAATGATAGCATATCTGGCAGATCTATGCAATTTCTTGCTTCCTTTCTTCAGGTTTCCGCCGGCCGCCAAAGCCGGTCCCGTTTCTCCCTCTTTACTGCCCATGCCGGAAGAGCCACGCCCTTAAGTATTGTAGATCTTCGTGATCCGGGTAATCGGTGTGGCTTTGCAGGCCTTCCAGTTCCTGCAGGCGTTTCGGGTCCGCCCGGAAATAGATGATCAGGCTCCGGATAAACCGCATGGTAGCCGGGGTAATGTAATGTTCGATCCCTTCCACCTGCTCTTCGACTCTGGTATTCTCCTTGGAAAGCCGGAAAAATTCTTTGAGTTTTTCGTCCCGCCAGACCAAAAAACGGCCATAAACCATTCCCTTCTCGGTCAACGCAATATTCCGGTATTTCTCATACTTAATAAAACCGGCTTCATCCAGTTTTTGGATCATCCGCGTCACTGAAGATGGTTTAACCTTGATGGCGTTGGAGAGATCGACCGGGCGGATATAACCTTGAGCCGAGACAATCCGGTAAAACATTTCCAGATAATCTTCCATGCTTTCCGTTAAAATCATCTCTTTATACATCGGCATCTCCCGTTCTCCCAGCGGTGGCAGGCCTTCCCGCCACCGCCCGACGTTAACTAACACTTTAGCTTATGCTAAAGATCTTTCCGGCAGAACCGGCTCCCGCCGGTCTATACCAAACCCAACGCCCGCACAATTTGGGTAATCCCAAAGCAAACCATGACTCCAATCCCGGTGGGGATTAAGGCCGCCAGCACGGTCCATTTGGGGCTTTGTGTCTCTTTCCCGATGGTTAAGAGGGTCGTCGCGCAGGGAAAATGAAGGAGTGAAAAGAGCATCATGTTGAGCACCGTCAACCAGGTCCAGCCGTTCTTCACCAATAATTCCCGTAAGGCGTCTATACTATCTAACTCCATGATCATTCCCTGGGCTAAATAGCTCATAATTAAAATTGGAATTACAATTTCATTGGCGGGCAGACCCAAGATAAAGGCTAAGACGATGAAACCATCAAGGCCGATGGCGTGCCCAAAGCCCTGTAACCATCCGGCCAGATGCGCCAGGATACTTAAATCCCCCACCCGCAGATTGGCAAGAATCCAGGTGATCGCGCCCGCCGGCGCCGCCACCACAACAGCCCGCATTAAGACAAACAAGGTCCGGTCCAGTACCGAACGGATCAATAACGGACCGATTTTGGGGATACGATACGGAGGCAGTTCCAGTGTAAAAGTGGAAGGAACCCCCTTTAACAAAGTTTTTGACAAAGCCCAAGAGACCGCCAGAGTGACCAAAACGCCAAGGACCACCACTCCAGCCACCAGAGCGGAAGCAGCAAAACTATTATAATCCTTTGCCAGTATTCCCAGGAAGACGGCGGCCATGGTAATCATCGTCGGGAACCGTCCATTGCACGGAACGAAATTATTGGTCAGGATCGCAATTAGCCGTTCCCGGGGGGATTCAATAATCCGGCAGGCAATGATCCCGGCGGCGTTGCAACCGAACCCCATACACATGGTGAGAATCTGTTTTCCATGGGCTCCCGCTTTCTTAAACAGATGATCAAGGTTAAAGGCCACCCGGGGTAGATAACCCAAATCTTCGAGAAAAGTAAAGAGCGGGAAGAAGATGGCCATCGGCGGTAACATGACCGAAACCACCCAGGCCAAACCACGATACAAGCCTAAAACCAATACCCCATGCAGCCAGCCGGGAGCGCCCACCCACTGGAAAAACGCCGTTAGCCGGTGTTGAAAACCAAACAGAAGGTCCGCCAGGAGCGCTGAGGGGAGATTGGCGCCGCTAATGGTCAGCCAAAAGATAAAACTAAGTAAAGCGAGCATCAGAGGATAACCAAAGATTTTCGAGGTGACAATATTATCAATCGTGCGGTCCAAATCCCTCTTGTTCCCTTGTTTCTTTACCACTTTTCCTGCTATCCTCTGGGCCTCGCGATAAAGCTCCTGCACGACCTCATCCCGGACCGCGCCCAGTTGCCTCCGCTCGGTTTCCGCTTTTTGCAGCAGGCGGTCAAAATCAATCTCCAAGTTGTTCAAAGCATTCCACTCCCTCGCCCATCGATCTTGTTCTGTTTAGAACCAGGGCCATTTTCCAAGTAATTACGCATTTCATGAATGATCGACGGATCGCCGTCTAAAAGACGGAGCGCCACCCACCTGCTATTGAATTTGCCTTGAAACAGCCTTTCCACCTCACCCTGAATTCTCCCGATAGCCGCCTCCAGCCTTTCGTTATAGATGATCCGCTTGGGCTGATTGCTTTGCAGCCCAAAGGCCACTTTATGAATGGCCTCTTTTAACTCGGTCAAGCCAACCTTATCCCTGGCTGCGGTGGGAATGACCGGTATGCCCAAGCTCCTTTCCAACCCGGGACAGTCAACCGCGATCCGCTTCCGCTTTGCTTCATCGACCAAATTGACGCAGAGTATGGTTTTGGGCGTAATCTCGATCACTTGCAAGACCAAGTTTAGATTCCGTTCCAAACAGGTGGCATCGGCGACCACAACGGTCGCATCGGGATCACCGAAGCAGATAAAGTCCCGTGCCACTTGTTCATCAGCCGAATTGGCCAGGAGCGAATAGGTCCCCGGTAAATCGACCAAGGTGATGTTTTTATTTTTATGACGGTAATTGCCTTTTGCTAAAACAACGGTTTTTCCGGGCCAATTACCGGTGTGTTGATTAAGCCCGGTTAACCCATTGAAAACGGTGCTTTTTCCCGTATTGGGATTTCCGGCCAAAGCAACCACAGCATCAGCCTTTAACGGGCTGTGGCTGAGTTCTTCCAAGAAGGCGTGGATGCCTGTGGATTGGGCTGTTAGCCCCATATGCTGACCCCCTTTATTTTTAAAGCGCCGGCAGAAGCCGGTTTCCTTCCGCCGGGTTGGTCTTTAATTGACTAAACGCACGGTAATATGCCGGCTTTCTTCCGACCTTAAAGCGATTACTGCCCCCCGGATTTTATAAGCCACCGGATCGCCGGCCGGACTTTTCCGGATCGCCTCGACAATTGTGGATGGAACCAAGCCCAAATCCAGGAGCCGGTTGCGGGTTAATCCCGCCAGCCCTACCTTTACAACTTCAGCCATTCTTCCAATTGGCAGTTGAGTCAATTCAAACTCGATCGCAGCCATGAAATACTCCTCCTTTGGAACCTTCCTTTGTTAGCAGCCACGAAACAGATCCGTTGTCACCAAAAGTTTTGCCCTAAGCTAACGTTAGTTCAATATATGCCCCGCTGTCTTCCGCGGTCCCTCCCTCCCCCTTTTTCCAGCAAAAAAAATCGCCCTTCATACGGGCGCCAGGTTTTGCCGGAATCCCTTGTGCCAAAAGAAAGACAATGCTATAATATGGGATAAATTTATGCCATTTGGAGCCTTGACCGGAAGGCTTTTTCTTTTTCGGGAGGGAAGAAGCGGTGCGTACCAAGTTTTCTCCTTTTTATCTCGTTGTCCTCATCGGCATCTTGCTGGTTGCCGCCTTTTTGGGGCGGGGAGAGTGGAGCGAAAAGAAGGAAACCGCAAACAAAGTGGTCGTGGTCATCCCGCAGGACCCCGATTATCTCGATCCCCATCTGGCTTCCGCGGCGGGGACCTACGAGATCATGTTCAATGTCTATGAAGGTTTGTTGAAACCGACGCCGGACGGCTCCCTACTGCCGGCGCTGGCGGAGCGATATACGGTAACGGAGGACGGCCTCGTCTACACCTTTTACCTCCGTCCCGGCGTTAAATTTCACAACGGCCAACCCGTCACCGTCGCCGATGTCAAATACTCGCTGGAACGTTTGATGGGAACCGAAACCGGCGAGCCTCTTTCCCCCTTTTTCAGTAAGGTGGTCGCGGTGGAGGCGCCGGATGAGCGAAAGATCATCCTGAAATTGAAAGAAGTGGATGCCTCCCTCTTAAGCAACCTGACCACGGCGGCGATTGTGCCCAAGGGTCACCGGGAGCTGAATACCCGGCCGGTCGGGACCGGCCCCTTTCGTTTTGTAGAATACCGGCCGGGACAGCGGATCATCCTGGCGAAGTTCGCCGATTACTGGCAGGCGGGACGGCCTTACCTGGATAAGGTCGAATTCCGCATCATTCCGGACCGGGAGGCGGCCTTGATCGCCTTGAAAAACGGGACCGTTGATATTTATCCCCGGATTGATGTGAACCGCACAGCCGAATTGGGCAAAGATTTCTACACTTTACAAAGCATGCAGAATCTGGTGCAAGTGCTGGCTCTGAATTTAAAGCGGGAACCCTTTACCGACCGGCGGGTGCGCCGGGCCATCAATCACGCCGTCAATAAAGACGAGTTGATCGAACTGGCGGCCTTCGGGTTTGGGACCAAACTTGGTTCCGGTTTCAGTCCCGCCATGGCTTATTATCACGAACCGGGTCTGGAAAACATGTACCCCACCGATTTGGCCAAAGCAAGGGAATTCTTGGCCGAAGCCGGATACCCGGACGGCTTCCGGACGGTCCTGACGGTGCCCTCCAATTACCCCTTCCACGTCGATACCGCCCAAATCATTGTCGAGCAATTAAAGAAGGTAGGGATTGAGGCCGAGATTGAACTGGTGGAGTGGGCTGTCTGGCTGCAACGGGTTTACCACGGACGGGATTATGCGATGACCATTACCGGTTTATCCGGCAAACTGGATCCTTTGCCCGTTTTGATCCGGTACACCTCCGACTATGCAAATAACTTTTTCAATTATCAAAACCCGGAATTTGACCAGCTTTACAGGCTGGCCGCGGCGGAAAGTGACCCGGAAAAGCGGGCGGCGCTCTACAAAAAAGCCCAAAGAGTTCTGGCGGAGGATGCGGCGGCCGTTTTTCTGATGGATCCCCATTATATCGTCGCCCTCCGGAAGGAGCTCGCCGGCTACCAAATGTATCCTATTTATATTCAAGACCTCTCGACCGTCTATTGGACCAATAACAATCCTCGGTGATGATGATGCGTGATCTACCCGGGCGAATAATTACAGCGGTTTTCACACTCTGGCTGGTTTCCCTCTTGATTTTCCTCGTCTTTCAAGTGCTCCCCGGGAATCCGGCCCAGATCATCCTGGGCGCCGAAGCTGCACCCGAACAAGTGGCGGCACTGGAAAAAGAGCTCGGTCTTGACCGGCCGGTTTTCCTTCGCTACCTTCACTGGCTGGGCGGGGTTTTCCGTGGGGACTTGGGGAACTCCCTCCGCTACGCCCAACCCGTCCGTCGCTTGATGGCCAACAGCCTCCAAGTAACATTGCCGGTGGCGGGGATGGCCTTATTCTTTATTCTACTCCTGGGGATTCCGCTGGGGCTGGTGGTGGGGAAATATCACTGGCAAAAACGGGGCTTTTTCCTTTCGGCCCTTCTTCAACTGGGCACCGCAGTTCCCTCTTTTTGGCTGGGGATCATGCTGACGCTGGTCCTGGCCAAACTCTTCCGTTCTTTCACGCCGGGCGCCTTCGTCCCTTGGGAAGAGGATTGGCTGGGCGCGTTGGCCTCTTTAATTCCCCCGGCCTTAACGGTCGCCCTGCCGAAAACCGCGGTTTTAAACCGTTACGTGGGCGCCGCTTTTATCGAGGAAAGCAACGCCGACTATATCCGGACGGCTTACAGTAAGGGGATAACGGAAAAAAGGGTTTTCTATCGGCATCTCCTCAAAAATATTCTGATCTCGGTCATTACCGTGTTTGGGCTAATGGGCGCCGATATCCTGGGCGGCAGTATAATCGTTGAAAAAGTATTTGCCCTGCCGGGAATCGGCCGGCTGCTCATCGACGCCATCAGTTTCCGGGATTTCCCGTTAATTCAAGGGATCGCCCTTTACCTCTCCACAGTGGTGGTGCTCCTTAATTTGCTGGTGGATCTCTTCTACAGCATCCTTGATCCGAGGATCCGATGGAGTTAGGAAAGATGATAAAAAGGAAGATCAGTTTTCATTTATTAACCGGCGGTTTAATCGTGGGCTTTTTTCTCCTGATGTTAATCGTCAGCTTCTTCTATACCCCGTTTCCCGTCAATGAGATGCATAGCAGCGAGCGTTTTCTCCCGCCCGGGCGGGCTTACCTTCTGGGGACGGACAATTTTGGCCGGGATATTCTCAGCCGGATTATGAAGGGCACGCAGACCGCTTTTTTCGTTGGCACCCTCGCGGTCTGCCTCGGGTTGGTAACCGGGGCCGGTTTGGGGGCCGCCAGCGGTTACTTCGGTGGCTGGGTAGACCGGTTGATTGGACAACTCACCGCAACCATCCAGGCCTTTCCCGGCGTCCTCTTTGCCCTGATGATCGTTGCCGTCTGCGGGCCGGGCGCCGTCAATACCATTCTCGCCCTAAGTATTACCGCCATTCCCGGGTTTACCCGCATCACCCGGAGCGGGTTTTTACAGTTTAAGGAGTGCAGCTTCGTAGAAGCGGCCAAAACCATCGGCGTCGGTCCGCTCCGAATCATGCTCCGGCACATTCTCCCCCAGATCCTACCGGAACTCCTGGTGGCCGCCTCCACCGGTTTTTCCAGCGCCTTACTGGCCGAAGCCGGTTTAAGCTATCTCGGCCTCGGCGTCCAGCCCCCGGAACCCAGCTGGGGCCGGATGCTTAACGAAGCTCAAGGCTATCTCTTCCGCGCCCCCTGGTACAGCCTGGCCCCCGGGCTGGTGCTCATCCTGGCGGTCTTGGGTTTTAACCTGCTGAGTGACGGGATCCGGGATCTCCTCGATCCCAACGCGGAAGAGGGATAAACAGCGGCCTTTCCCAGGACCGGCGCCCTTCTTGTTTCAGCGGCGCCGGCTTTGTTTAGGGAAAGCCGTTCCGGTCAACAAAACGCCCCTTTTATTTATATTTTTCCAAAAAAGCATCCAGCCGCCTACGGTACTCCTGGTTGTGATCCAGCCACATCTCACAGTGTTTACTCTCCTCCACCGTCCAAATTTCCCTCTTGTCGTCGGCGACCGCGTCGTAAATGTCTTTCCCCATAAAGTAAGGGGTCAAGTCGTCGGCCTTGCTATTGATCACCAGCACGGGGGTCCGGACCCCTTGCATAGCGGCGGCCACCTCGGCATCCTGATAGGAAAAGCCCAATTTCAGCCTATTGACAAGATTGCCGCACCAGCTCATATAGCTCACCGGGATGCCCAGATTCATCTCTTTTAATTCCGCAGCGATCATCCAGGCCATACTGCTCACCGGACACTCCAGGATCACAAAGGCAATCCGTTCATCCATGTCCCCGTAGCCCACCGCCAGTCCCGCGGTGGCCCCGCCGAAGGACTGACCCCATACCCCTATTTTCTCCCCCGGGGCCTGTTCTTCCACATACTTCACCCAGTCGATCAGGTCATACTTCTCCCAGTAGCCGAAGGTGGTATAGCGGGCGGTATTCTGGTTTGTGCTCCGCTGGTCATAAGTGACGACATTGTACCCTTTTTCCAGAAAATATTGGGCGATCGGATAATTGGTATACCGGTTGCCACCCAACCCGTGGACCAGGATCACCGTGGGCCGGTTCTTACTGTTCCCGGCTTCAACGGCGTAGATATAATCGGCGGGGATCATGTGCCCGTCAAAAGAGGACGGAATGGCAATCTCCTCCACCTGATATTGCCGGCGGAAACCTTCATAATCAAAGCCGTACTTTTCCCAAAAGCCGGCCGGCACCGCCTTTGTTTTCTCGCTGGTGACCAACTGGGTGGAGCCGGCAAAAACCTGAAAGCCGATAAAAACCGACATTCCGACAGAGAAGACCACCAGCACCCCCAGGACAATGATTAAAACAAGACCCAGTCTCTTTTTCATCTGCTTGCCCTCCTATACAACAATAGGATTAATGGTTTATCAATGAAACCCCCCAGGTCTACTATCCTCAGAGGGATTTAGGCCAAATTGTTGTCATTCAATGCGTTGCCCGTCTTGAATATAAGTAGTCAGCTTAATATAGAAGTAATTTGTACTAATTAAGGAAGAATCCCCTTTATAAATTCGATCACTTGCTCGTTGCGTAGATAGTCATCGTGACTGACATCATCGAAGATTTTCAGCTGGGCATCGTTAAAACAATCTTTTACTTGCTCTTGGAGACCGGCACTCAGGGTCCGATCGGCCTTTGAACCAATGATGCAGGTCTTGCATTTCACAGCGGGCGCATAATCAATAAGTCTGATATCGTTTGTGATGAAGGCGCGCATCGGTCCATGAAAGAGCGGGATAATTTTGTTATATAAATCCGCCAAATCCCGGTAGGCTGCCAATAGGATAAGGTAATCGCAATTTCTGACACTGGCAAGGTAGGCGGCAATCCCCGTTCCGTAACTATGCCCCATCACAATTATTTTTTGCTCAGGATAATTCCTCTTTGCCCAATCATATAGGTCAACCGCTGTTTGTTGCATTGACTCCAGATTCATTTTGCCTTTACTGTTCTGGCTGCCGTAAAAATCAGCCGCGAAAAATGGGCAAGGAAAAACCCCGCCAAAGCAGCCAACGGAGTTATAAGCGATGTAATTAGAGCCGCCAAAAAACAGAATAAGCTTATCCGCCGCGCTGGTCAGGTTATAACCGTAGCCCGACAGCTTTTCGTTAAACTGAATATACTCCGGGGTAAAGTCCACCTCTTTCATGGGTTTTGCCTTTTTATAAAAGGCATAAGATATGTTCTGCAGCACGAAATTACAGCCTAAGCCGGCCACCAGTGCCCAGAAAAATACCTTCGCAACAATTGGATTCATTTTCATTATATTTCGCCCCCAGTCTTTACCGAACTTGGCAATCCCCGCGCTTTACTCCGCCCGTTGCTGCCGATCTTCGGCAATCCTTTATTATCATTATTTCATCTTAATTACCATGATTAAAATCCAATACACATTATAGCATAACAAAGTAGGTAGACCTTCTGGGTTTAATATTGACAATTATGAAAAATTGCAAAGATAAAGTTAAAATTTAAAATACGCTTCTCCTGACCAAGGGATACTTGTGCAATTTATACCAATATGATATCATAATAGTATCATTATGGAAGGAGAGAGAAGCTAATGGAAGAAAAAGTTTTAAAAGCTAAAGCCGGATTGCCCAGGTTAATTCTTTTTATCTTCCTCTACCTTGCCGCCATTGCCCTTATTGTTGTAGGAGGGGTTCTCCTCGATCGAGGAGTCGGCGGAACCGGCGGGTTCCTTTTGGCCGTGGGGATTTTTTGGGTGCTCGTTGGCTATATCCCCTTTTTCGGGCTTAAGATCATCAAGCCCCAGGAAGCCTTGGTTCTTACGCTGTTCGGGAGATATATCGGCACCCTGAAAGAGCCCGGTTTCTATTATGTAAATCCTTTCACGGTGGCGGTAAATCCAGCCGCCAAAACCCGCCTTGGACAAAGCAAAGATGTGGACACAGGTCCAAAGATCACCATTTCTCCCACGGGCACCACGATCCCGTACTACATGGGAGGTAAAAAAATATCCCTTAAAATCATGACTCTAAGTAATAATAAACAAAAAGTGAATGACGTTCTAGGAAACCCTGTGGAAATCAGTATTGCCGTCGTGTGGCGGGTCGTCGACACCGCCAAGGCCGTTTTCAATGTGGACAATTATAAAGAATATCTCTCGCTGCAATGCGACAGCGCCGTCCGGAACATCGTCCGCATCTACCCTTACGATGTCGCCAAAGGCATTGACACCACCGGCGACGGCGAGCCGAACGAAGGCAGTCTCCGTGGTTCCAGCACAATCGTCGCTACGCGCATCCGTAAAGAGATACAAGAAAAAGTAGAAGTTGCCGGTCTCGAAATTCTCGAAGCACGCATTACCTATCTGGCTTATGCTCCGGAAATTGCCGCCGTCATGCTCCAAAGACAACAAGCCTGCGCCATTATCGACGCCAGAAAGATGATTGTCGAAGGCGCCGTAAGTATGGTCGAGATGGCTTTGGCGAAACTTAATGAAAATAATGTCGTCAAACTTGACGAAGAGCGGAAAGCCGCTATGGTATCCAACTTGCTGGTGATCCTCTGCGGAAACAAGGATGCCCAGCCTGTCGTCAATAGCGGCAGTCTTTACTAAAAGTGGCCGGCTCAAAAAAGCAGATTCCCCTTCGCCTTTCGCCAAAGTTGTACGAGGAGCTTGCCGCCTGGGCGGCGGAGGATTTCCGTTCCCTGAACGGCCAGATCGAATATCTGCTGACCGAATGTGTCCGGCAAAGAAAAAAAACAGGCAAATATGTCCCGGATCATTTAACTGAGAAGAAGACACCGGAAGAATAGACGCAACCGAATGGCGATTTTCAAATTAAACACGCCGCTTGCTAATTAATAGTCAAGCGGCGTGTTTGATCACGCATTATTAATCTAAATCCACTCTTCCTACTGCTGATAGGAAGTCTCCAAAAGATTTTGTAGCCTCACCTTTCCGGACATTAATATGCATATAGATTGTTTTTCTCCTAGAGTTCAACCTTTTCCGCCTTGGCGCCATTACTTACCGCCCACTCTGATACATTGTTATACCAGTCTTTCGCTTTAATGCGGAAAAACCAGGTCGAACTAGTATCACTAATGTTAAACGTATAAGACGTGGTACTACCTGGGACTGTAACAGAAATTGGGTCTGTGAATTCTTCGTTATTTGCGATTTCAATAATGTAATATCCAAGATCATTACATACAGTACCATTGGTATTTTTCGTCACTGGTTCCCATTCTATCCACACACACCTTATTCCGCCTGTAGCTGTAACTGAACCCGGAGCTTTTGGGATTGTGGTATCTACAGGCGTCGCCGATGTCCAGTTCGGGTTGGAACGAAGTCCATAAACATCAACGCAGACAACTGCAAAAGAATACTCGACTCCCGCTTGCAAGCCATTTATGTAATAAACGTTATCGTCTTTATTGGTAATAGTGGCAACAGTGGCAGGATTATACTGTTCAGATAAAATTTCATACCGTGCAAAGTCTTCTGGCGGTGTATAGCTCCAAGAAATAGCTGAGATAAAATCGCCATCAGCAGTTTGGCTAAAAGTTACAGCGGGAGCGGGAATATCATGAGGGGCAACTGTATCTAAAACCCGTTGGTTTAGTTCAAAATAGGGTCCTTCTACGCCAGGGATACTGATGGCTGCCACCCGGCAAAAAGCTGTGTTCCCATAAGCCATTTCATAGGAATAGGTTGTAATACCTTCGGCCCGTGGAATGGTATTTTCTAAAAACCAGGTTACACCATTGGTTGAGCGATAAATCTTATAATGGCTTGGGTTATCCTCTGAAGTAATGCGTAGTTCTACTGTTACCAATGACGGGCTTGCCGGGTTAAAGATAGGTGTCATCGTAACTTCAGGCCTTAATGGAGGGGTTGGATCGCCCGCGACAACTTCAACCTGGCAATACTCACTTTCTTGGCCAAAAACGTTATAGGCTGTTACCCGATAATAGTATGAAATGCCATTGTACAGACCCTGGTCAACAAATACCTTTTCCCCGTTGTTGGAGACAGTAGTAACAAGTTTGTAGTTGTAATTTTCTTCGTGCGATCTGTAAATCCGATACCCTGCCAGCCCAACTACCGGCTCCGATCCGGATGGATTGTCGTTTTCTGTTACCTCAGGCCAAGTTAATCGAACGCAGGCCTGATTTAACTCGTAACTGTAAAATCCTTCTCCGGTAACAACCGGGGCTTTGGGAGGATATAAGTTCCCCGCAACTACACTTCCTACTTCAGACGAGGAAGAAGAATTACCGACCAAGTCAAAAGCAACTAAGCGGTATTGGTAAGTTTCTTTATTGGATAGATTACGATGAACAAAAGTATAAGGATTTTCTTCTTGCCTTTGAACAACCCCAATCAAAGTCCAATTTTCGGCTGTACTAGCCAGTCTTGTGTATACATTAATACCATGGAGGTCGGGTTCTTGTCCGCAGTTAAAAGTTAAAATGTTATCGATCGAATAATCGCTATTGATTTGTGTATGAATAGAAACCCAAGTTGGTGTAGACGGTGGTGTATAATCGCCGATTTTAATTCCCATATGATTAGAGTACTCTGAATAGATAAAGTCACTATCGACCGCCCGGACATTATAGTAATAATTGTCTCCACGGACAGTAGTATTGTCAGTAAATGAATAAGATTCGGGTTGAGGGTATTGTGCTTTTATTCTTCCGATTTCAATAAAGTTCAGCGGAGCATTTAAGGCCCGATAAATAACATACTCAGTTATTGTAGCAGAACCGCCACCTGATTCTTCCGTATTTTCGGTTACTGCTGAAAAAACAACTTTAACGATCTGTTCATCAATAGCTTGCACAGATAATAATTCCGGTGCTTTCGGGATCGGCCCACCAGCAATTATTGTTCTCTCTTCGGATTGTTCTGATTCATTTCCCCATCTGTCAACTGCCGTAACTACAAAAGTATATTTGGCTCCTCTGGTTAGATTATTTAAGCGATAAATATTATTTCCGGCAGCAACTTGAGCAACAGAACTGCGCACTTTTGTCCCATTGTCACCGGTACTTACTTTATAAATTTTATAATAGAGCAAGTTTTCGAGCGGTGTTCCGTCCTGTCTGGTATCAACTTCATTCCATTCTAATTCGATCCAACAAGAATCGGAGCCTCCATCGTTTGCTCCTGTTTTAAGCGGGGAAGGGCCCCAGGTTGGCGCTGCTGGTGGCAGTGGAATTGCTTCACTGGCGATAAAACTAATCGGTGTACATTTATCAGAGTGAATACCCCTGGTATTCACGGCGCTGACTGTATACCAATACTTTTTTTCCCGATTTGCAAACTCATGTATGCATGATGTGGTTTTTCCATCGACTCTTTTTAGAAGTTCAAAGTTTTCCTTTTCATCCGGCCGATACCACACACAATAATCAACCTTCGATCCCGTATCTGTCAATAACTTGTCCTCTTACAGAATATGTTTTTGACTTTTTCGAGCTTCCGCAGCCACATAAAAAAACAACAATGACTACCAAGATATAAATAAAGTATGTTTTTTTGTCCAGTAGCATAAAAACCCTCCTTATGTTAAGTGTGCGTTAAGCTTTACCAATATCAATATCGTATTATCCTTGTTGTTTCTTTAATCGGTTTCAGCTGAATACAAGGTATCTGAGGGTGTAGCTATGCTACTAATAAATTTATAAGAGCCTATCCGCTGGAAAGGGAGTTTTTCAGTTGAATACGATTACTTCTCTTCAATCGGTATATAGATCCGTTCGGAGAAAACGCGGCTTTGTTCCTGGTAGCATTCAAATTCAAAGCTGTCTCGCCGTTTATAGCTGCTCTCCCGGAGCCAGACTCGGTTAATATATTCCCATGTGCGGTGAATGGTATTGACAAAATTCGCATGGGTAGTATCAGGCGTTTTAAACAAGGCATAAAGCCCGCCGGTAATCTGTAATTCCTGGGTTCCCGCAAGATCTCCCTTAGCATTTTCGGTCGCGATCCCGATGTAATACTCCAGCTTCTTCCCGGCCTCATTCCACATACTCACGCCGAAGTCTTCACAAACCCTGCCGCCCGACAAGCGCAGGGAAAGCTTTCTGGCATTGTATTTATTCCAAAAATTCGGCGGATAATCCTCATCGCTTTTGTAAACTGTCAAAGAAAGACCAGGGAGCGTGATGATTTCAGGCGTAACAGAAAACGGCCTTGTCTCAAAAGATAAGGGTTCATAAAGCTTCAGACTGTTTCGGACCGCTTTGTATTCCGTCGGTAGAATATGATACTCCGCCTTGAAAGCCCGCGTAAAATTTTCTTTGGAATTAAATCCATACCTAAAGGCGATATCCGAAATATATTCATCGGTTTGGCAGATTCGTTTGGCAATTTCACTGAGCCGCCTTTTTCTTATATAATCGGCGGGCGTTAGCCCCGACACTTCCTTGAACACCCGGAGGAAATGATATTCGGAGTAACCACAAGCCTTTGCGCAGGCCGCTAAATCAATTTCATTTGTTAAATTTTGCTCTATATAGGCTACAGCCCTGGCGATATGCTCTCTGTAATCCATAAACTAAACACCCGCCTGAAGTAATGTGAGCTTCTTTTTCTCCTTACGGCGTCATGATGACCAAGCTCCCTATGGATTTCAATCCTTAGGGCGCTTGGTCCTTTTTCCCTTCTGTTTACATCAACTCCACCGCTGCCTTTTCGCAATCCTCCGCCGTTTTCAGTAATTCGGCAATAGCCCGCCTGTGTCTATCCACCGACAGATCCGTTGATTTTTTAAGTTCAAAAGCCTTTTGCCAACTTTCAAACACTGTTTTGTATATCTCCGCCAGCTTGGTTATACCATATTTTGCAAAGAACTGCCAGGCATACCATTTTAATGCCGCATAGGTCCCTAAGTAATACTCCATATTCCAGGAACGATCCGGATTGAAATCATCCTCAAAATGTTTAATTAATGCAGGATACGCGGCAAGGCCCTGGGCGTTTTCGCACCATTCCCCGCCCTGCAAATGATTCTTTACCAATTCCAAACTGTCGGAAATTATCGCCTCCTGCGCTTTACCGGTTTTACCCGTAATGGTCAACACACTCAAAATCGGGATCTCTCTCTTTCCCAGCTGCGCATAGTCGATTTTATCTTCTGCTCCTGTTATGGAAAGAGTGGCCAGCTTTCGGGATCTGTCATCATAACCGGTGACCAGTCCCCATTCGGGTACGCCGATGTCCCAACAGATAGCGGCAATTCCATTATCGATTGATTTTCTAATCATTTCAATGGCGGCCAAACGACGTTCTTCTTCAAGTTCTTCCTGTTCCCAGAGGCGCTCCACATAAGCACAGGAGAGCCCGGCGTTTTCCACCCATGGCTTTTGCTGATTAAAAGCCCAGATGCTGGTGGCGCTTGGACAAAGATCGGCGGCCACCCACATCCGGAAGGCAAACCCGCTAGTGGCCACAATATCCTCGGCATACTCGCGGTAAGGGCTGTTTTTCAGCGCGGCGGACAATGCTTTGGCAAAGGAAAAGAGATAACCAGTGGTGTCCATTACCCCTTCCCAGGTAATGTTTAGTTTTTTCATCTTCCCACTCCTTTAATGATTTTCTTACCTGGGAACAGTATATACCCCTTTTGTTTACGAGGATTGATAAAAATTGCTAGATCACTCATTTCAACTTCTCCGCTAACATGATGCGGCAGTCGATCCCAAATTTTTGGAAGAACGCGCGCAGATGGAGCAGCCCGATAAGGCAACAGCTTTACTGCCCGGATGGCTTCCGCCAAGCCCATCCCCTTGGCCAGGCCGGCGGCGATGGCGCACGACTAAGAAGTAATGTTTCCATTTATCTGTTGCGGTCTGGTATAATTAACTTGTTGCCAAGGAGTTACGCAGTCAATGATACCGGGAGGATAATAATGGGTTTCTTACTCTTTGATCTTTTTCTTTTGGTGGTGGCCGTTTGGTCGATCTTTAGCGGTATAAACAAGATCCGCCGCCCGGTCCAGCTACTCAAAAGAAAAGGCCAAAAAAAGAAGAAAACGAACTCCCCGGAGGCATTTACGGAGCCATCCCGCCGGCGGATCTTGTTCACCAGAATAAGAGGGGCCGCCGATTTGCTCGTGGCGGTCTTGATCCTCGCCTCTCTCCGCTTCAGTATCGGCTGGCCGAAAAAGCCGGAAGTAACCTTGTTACTCGGTCGGGAGACCGGCCATTTGCCGTACGGACAGATCATTAACTCGTTTGTGGAGGAAAACAACATCCCGGCCATAGTGGTCGGGATCACCGCTCTTCGCCATCAACGAGCGGCTTCAGATTCTCCCCCTTGCCCGGAAAAACGGGTAAAGCGGTAATCAGCATCGGCAACCAAAAATGATCTATCCTATGCATACGGTTAACGCAGAGCATTCGTGAAAATAAAGACTAACCGCAATTATTTTTCCGCAATAAATGCAAAAGAAGGAGGAGTAGGAATGGATTTAAAGGAACGCGCAGCAAAGCTTCTTCATGATTTCAAAGGAGATGACTACGTTTTTGGCCTCGGTGTCTTGGATCAAGTTGGGGCGCTGGCCGCCGCTTATGGTGACAATGCTTTGACCATCGGTAATACCACCTACCTCAAACCGGTAACCAACCGGATCGTGGCTTCCCTGGAAAAACACGGGGTGAAGCTGGCCGGTGGGCGGATTGTGCCTAATGCCGGTCCGAACTGTCCGCGGGAAGACGTATACCGGATTGAAAGTTATATTCTCCACTACAAGCCGGATTGTATCATCGCAATCGGCGGAGGAAGCACCTTGGACGCGGCCAAAGCCGCCAATCTCCTGGCAACATTGGGCGAATACAATCCCGAAATTGATCCATATTTCGGCACCGGTTTGGTGAGCGCAGCTTTGCAAAAAACCGGCAAAAAACTCCTTCCCTTGATCGCGGTCCAAACCGCTGCCAGTTCCGGAGCGCATTTGACCAAATACTCAAATGTCACCGACCCCGTGGCCGGACAAAAGAAACTCATCGTTGACGAAGCCATCATTCCAACCAAAGCGGTCTTTGACTACACCGTAACCGAAAGCATGCCATTGAAATTGACTGTTGACGGCGCCTTGGATGGGCTCGCCCATTGCTTGGAAGTCTTTTACGGAGTGAAACCGGACCAGTATAATCTGGTCAAGGAAATTGCCGAGGTCGCGATTGAGTTGATTGTCAAATATACCGGCCGGGTAGTGCATAATCCCCATGACCATGAAGCCAGAGAAGCCCTTGGACTAGCCACCGACCTCGGCGGTTATGCGATCATGGTTGGCGGGACCAACGGCGCCCACTTGACCAGTTTCTCTCTGGTTGATATTGCCAGCCACGGTCGGGCTTGTGGGATTATGAACCCATACTACACCGTCTTTTTCGCCCCGGTAATCGAGAAACAACTCCGTCTGGTCGGTGGGATCTTCCAGCGTGCCGGTTTTATCAATCAAGATCTTAATCAATTGCACGGTCGGGAACTGGGGATTGCTGTCGCCGAGGGGATGGTGGCCTTTAGTAAAAGTATCAACTCCCCCACCACCTTGGAAGAACTGCCCGGGTTCACCAATGAACATATCAAACGGGCACTTGCCGCCGCCAAGGATCCCCAGCTTGACATGAAACTAAAGAATATGCCGGTTCCGTTAAACGCCGCCCTGGTCGATGAATACCTCGCTCCAATATTAGCCGCCGCTCAAAACGGCGATTTCAGCCTAATCAAGAATATGAACTGAAGCGGATTGGCGCTCACCTTTACCTGTTCCCCTTACCGATCCGGCCGGCCGAATTAAGGCGGCATTAAAGAGTTCAAGTTTTGGGTTTAGCCTTGATACGGTTATTACCGAAAAGCTACGGTCGTATCCGCAAGCAAAAACGATGTTTGTTATCGAGTATTTTATCACCAGAGGATTTAAACAAGGGCTCCGTTCTTTTTTCACGAAAAAACAATTATCCAGAGTTCTTCGTGATGCAGGCGTAGAAAACGACACTACACCCGCAGAAATTCCATATATCCAATGGCTTTGCCTTTTTCGATGCTACTGGGAGCATGTATTAGGCAAAAGACAGTCCCGATCGTAGTGCCTTTACCACAAAGTCAACTGCGTCGTCTTTTGTTCGAACTGCCGTAAATAGCGGAACACCTGATCCGTTCCCCAGAGGATCCGGTGTTTTTCGCACACGGAGCGGAGGACCTCCATCAGCCGTCCATTGTTCGGACTTGTACAGACATAGGAGTTTCCGTAATACTTGATATACCTCGCTTTCATCCCGGGAAAGTGGGCATCAAGTTGTTGATAGAAGTATTCCCGGTTCCCCTCCCTCAGCGTCACCCCAAAGCCAAAACAGAGGATCGCATGGACCTTGGCCCGAATGCAATAATCCAGTAATCCGTAGAGATTTTCCTCCGTATCGTTGATGAACGGCAGGATGGGCGAGATCCAAACCACCGTCGGAATCCCTTCGTCGCGCATAATCTCAAGCACTTTAAAACGTTCAAAGGTGGTGGCCACCTTCGGTTCGATCACCCGGCACAAATCCTCGTCATAGGTGGTCAAGGTCATTTGCACCACGCACTTGGTCCGGGCCTGAATACGCTTGAGCAGATCCAGATCCCGCAGGATCCGTGGGGATTTGGTCTGAATCGCCAGGCCAAACCCATACCTTTCGATCAGCTCCAGGCATTGCCGAGTAAGTCCCAGTTCTTCCTCCAAATGTAGATAAGGATCGCTCATCGCCCCGGTCGCGATTATACAGGGCTTCCGGCGGCGGCGCAGTTGCGCTTCAAGGATTCTGGGGGCGTCCTTTTTGACCTCAATCTCTTCAAAGTCGTGGTTCATCTGGTAACATTTACTCCGGCTGTCACAGTAAATACAACCGTGGGTGCAGCCCCGGTAGAGATTCATATTGTTGCTTGGCGATAAAATTGTCTTATACTCCTTATAATGCATCTCCAACTACCTGCAAACCAGTTTTTTCAGCTGCCCTTCGTTCAACAACTGGACAGTTTGGAACTTGCCTTTGTAGAAAACTGCCCAATTGTTAAAAACACCGGGCACGGCTTTGGCTTTCTCCAGGGTATCAACTTCAACCAGGGTAAGAGGGATTTTATTCTCCGTGCAAAAGAGTTGCGCTTGTTCAAGACAATTGACGATAAAGGGGCATTGCTTCCCGTAATAAATAATCAACTCTTCCCGGTCGATCCCTTGCTTACGGGCGCTCTCGGCAAAAGCAGGCTTCCTGCCGTCGAAGGAGAGCGCCAGGAGCTCATAATCGTCAATCCTGTCGACAACCGTAAAGCCGTACTTTTCCAGATATTTCTTATCTGAAAGATAAGGCTTCTTTTTCTTGGAACTCAGCACACAAACTCCAGATTTGCCTTGCCGCTTCGCCTCTTCGATACAGTAGGTCAGAAGTTCCCGCCCGTAGCCTTTATTCTTGAAGCTCCCCGCCACCCAGAAGCAATAAATAAAAAGGTATTTCTCACCAACCACCGGGACCCATGCCTTCTCCAAGGGCGCAAACTCGATAAAAACCTTTCCTTGAGCATCAAGTTTGCGAAAGACATGCCCTTCCGGGATTCGCTCCGCCAGCCAGGACCGCTTGGCTTCCACGCCAAGCCGATGCTTCTTATCCGCCAGGGCGCAGCATAAATGTTCCTGAGCCAGGTTGTCCATGGTCAGATTAATAAACTGTTCACTCATGCTCATCCTCCTCGGTTCTATTCGGATAAACATTTAGGGCGAGGACCGGTAGGTTTAATCAGAACACCGGTGAATTATTACAAAGTAATTATAGCGGTTTAACCTGACAACTTAGTGTCATATTATATTTATTAATAAGGTGGCATTACTTTTGTTGGATCTCCGAACAAGAGAGGAATTTGCGTATCATCCAAATATATACTGCCAAAACCCGCTAAATTATAGCTAAAATCATAAACTTTTCCATCGTTCTTCATAACTCCGACTATGGTAACATATTCGTACAAATAAACATAGTTTATCTCTACTCCTTCAACAATTATTGCCCGATTCAGAAACATATTTTTTAACTCTTCATCGGTGATTGATATTTCTTCCCCTTCAAATTGTTTTGGTATATACGACTTAATATAATAAACTCCAGTTATGTTCAGTGTAAGATTATCATTTAACTGCAATACATCTTTCAATGGGCACTTTGACCGGATACCTGAGGGAAATTATGACCACCATACAAAAAAGCAGGCCGCCGCAAATCAGGTCAATGACTTGCGCGGCCCGCTGAACCGGGAACCCGTGGACATTTTTTGCACAATTGCCCGGCGGGTTTGATTTTAATAGGAAAAGACTGAGGCAAAAATCGTTAACGGCGTATCGAACCGCAGATAGAATTCACCACCATGACCGTTAAGATTATGGGCATAGCCCATGGTTATTGGCACAGTAAGATCAGTCAGGGCGGAGATGGTGAGAACCGGGCTGATCTCCACCCCGGCATTTATTCTCAGATCTCCGGAGAAATTTTGCCCTCCGGACGTTTTTTTCCAGGCACCTCCAGTCTCAAGAAAGGCCGCCCCGGCCAAACCACGGAAGACAACGCCCCTGAGCACTTCCACCTTTTTGCCGAAGGTAATGGGGAACATCAAGTCAACCGCCAACGAGGCAAAGAGGTCCCCTTCTTCTTTCCCGGTATACCCGCGCATCTGCGCGGCTTTATACTTCTTAAAGCTGGGCAATTCGTTGCCGGCGCCCGCCTTTAAAATCGCCGCCCCATACAACCCGGAAGTGACCTTGAAGATTTTCATTGTGGTATTGTCCGCCTTAAAGTACTGGTAGCTGTCGTATCCCGGGGCTTTTATTGCGCCTTCCAAAGTTAGGTCAGAGCTCAACCCTTTGTCGGGAAAACGGTCGTAGGTTAAGCCGGCGGTGGCGGCCAAAAGGGGGTTCCGGTCAGAGCGAAGGGCGGAGAATTCTTCCTGGGAAAGACCAGCTGTAAAAGTGTAGACCGGGTAATAATAATGGCCGTAGAAACCGGTTTCCACCTCTTTGTAGATGGGATAGGAGAACAGCTTTGTCTATGAATCCAGAAAAGATACTGCTCTTGGCATTTATAGCGGTCAGTTTGATAATACTCTTTAGGATGACGGATTATTGATGGATTTTGCTGAGGAAATCCTTCAGCAGATCCTTTTGGTTGGGAGTTAATATTCAAGGGGGTATTGGTATCATGAGCTTAGTTTTTAAGCAGGTAAAGGACGATGCAGAGCTAGAACAATGTGTAGATGTGATAAGAAAATCATTCCGTACCATAGCGGAGGAGTTTAACCTCACAGCTGCGAATGCCCCGACCAATCCGGCATTTATCAAGTTCGATAATTTACTGAAGATGAAGGAGAAAGGTATCACAATGTTCGCTGTTTTCCATGAAGACACACAGGTTGGTTTTGTCGCCGTGGAAAAAGCCAATGAAGATACGTATTACATGGAGAAATTGGCCGTCCTGCCGGAGTTCAGGCACAGGGGATACGGGAGAATGATCATGGATCATGTATTTGCTTTTGTAAAGAAGAATGGCGGGAAAAGAGTCGGGATTGGCATCATTGATGAAAATACCGTACTTAAGCAATGGTATCAGGATTATGGCTTCCGGGAAAGTGAGGTTAAAAGGTTTGCGCATTTACCGTTTACTGTTTGCTTGATGAGTAAGGAAGTATGAGAAGTGATTCCGGGCCTTAACATCGTATCGACAAGACCTATCTTCCACCCCTTAACACACCGCCTTGACAGGCATCTATGACCAGGCGTTTCTTAAAAACATTGTTCTTTACTCCGTTAATGTTTATGTAATAAACAAACTCCCACGCCGGTTTCAGGATATTATCTCCCCGGGGGTGGGTTGGCATATAATAGACCATGTTACAATCATTGATGGTAACCGGTTGGTCGAGATTTCTGAATATAGATGCCAAATCGGAGACGGATTTTTCAATGGCAACGTGTGGCGCCAGGATACTTGCAACGGGTATTACCTCCCCTTTACTAAAGCGGGCAAGTAGAATTCAACCCTATTTTGAATCCATAACCAAAAGATACCTACTCCACCGCCTTCAGCGAGGTAATCATATCGATGCCTGCCACTTTTCTGGACAAGAACATATTAATCAGCGCGGAAACGGCAAAAGTGCCGGCGATCGCAACGGATATGGACCCTAAGGAGATCCCGGTCAAGAGGTCAAGATTATCCGGCATGGTCGACAAGAGATAATCCGTGAGCAAGAAACCAAGGGGAATCCCCAGCCCAATCCCGATCACCGTCAGCCAGAGGTTTTGCATTTGCAACAGAGAACGGATTTCCTTTGGCAAAAAGCCAAGCACCTTTAGAGTGGCAAGCTCCCTGGTGCGCTCGACAAAGGACAAGGTGCCCAGGTTATAAAGGACCACGCTCCCCAGGACTACCGCCGCCAGCACCAGGATGGCGGTAATCAGGCGCAGGCTTTCCAGCATCTCGTCAAAGGCTTTGACCAGCTGCTCCTGCTCCTGGACGCTGGCCACCCCGGCCAAAAGGTGGGCGTCGGCCGCCCGCTCCGAAGTCAAATAAGCCGTCGGCCGGAAGGTACGGCCGGACCGTTCGTACACGGCTTTATCCATGACAATGCCTTGCCCCATGGGCGTCCAATAGACCGCCGCCACCTTCGCTTCCTGCCAGTCCTTTTCCCCAAAAATCCGCCACTGGAGTGCGGAGCCGAGGCCGACCCCCAAAAGTTCAGCCATTTTCCGGGATAAAGCAATCCCCTCTTCCGGCAGGGCAATGGCCTGCCGTTTGTAATCCGCGAATATAACCTGATCGCCTTGGGCCAAGACGGTCAGCAAGCCGCTTTCCTTCCGCGGGCCCGCTTTGAGTTCGATTTTGGCCTCCTGGATCCATTGTCCTCGGTAGCGGTCTCCGATCACCGCCAGTTCTTCCCCAGTGACCTCCTCCCGCAGGTTGATTTTATATTCATTCCGGTACAGCTCCCCATAGATCGTCCTGGTCACCCCGTTGACCGTATCCTGAAGGCCCAGCCCGAAAAGGAGCAAGGTCGTGCAGCCCATGACGCCGATGACCGCCATGGCGGAACGGACCCGGCTCCGGAAGAGATCCCGTAAATTCCACTGGACCGCAAAGCTTAAGCGGGGCCAGAACCCGCTCTTCTCCAACACGCTATGTTTTCCGGTTTTCGGCGCCGCCGGTCTTAAGGTGGCCGCCGGAACTTCGTTCAGCAGTCGGCGGCAGGCGAGAGAGCTGGAGGCGCCGCAGCAGAAAGCGGCAAGCAGCACCACCCAATAAGCGGAGGGCGAGACGGCTGCCCGCCACCGGGGTAGGGTGTAAATGCTTTTTTGCATGGTAAATAAGATTGGCGGGATAAAAAGCGGTCCGATCAACAACCCCATGACGCCCCCGAACAAACCGAGCCAGAGTCCGTAGGAGACATAATGAAACTGGATCTGCCGGCGGGAAAAACCCAGGGCTTTGAGGACGCCAATCTGCGTCCTTTGGCTCACGGTCATCCGCGTCATGGTGGTCAGCATGGTCAAGGCGGCGAGTAAAAAGAAGACCACGGGAAAAACCTCCCCCACCGCTTTATTCTGCGCGATTTCATTGCTAAAGGCCGCCACACTAGGATGGGTCTCCCGGTCGAGAATCAGGCAGTACCGGTCGGCAAAGAGCGTTTCCAGTTCGGAGCTGATTCTTTTTACGTCTCCCTCCCGGTTTATGCCGATGAGCAATTGATTGGCGGGCAAAAAAAGTCCCGCCGGCAGGGCGGACGCCGGTAAAAAAGCAAAGCCGAAGGTTTCCGGGTCGGGCATAAAAACCGTCTCATCCTTGACGTTATGGACATATTCCGGATGAATGACCAGGCCCGAAATCTCTTTCGTAAACACCATGCCCATGACGGTAAAGCTGATTTGATCCCCCACCTTGAACTGGTTCGCCCGGGCAAAGGCGGCGTCCAGCCATAACCCGTCCCCGGCCGGGGTAAAGGCTTTTCCCTCGATTAATTTAGGAGCGGAAAGCTCCGGATCATCGACCAAATTGAGGCGCAGGGTCTGATCCTTCTCCGCATTCACCACCACATCAAAGGTCAAGCGGGCGGTCACCGTGGAAACACCCGGCATGGCCTTTACTTTTTCCAGATCGCTGCGGGTGAAGGCATCGGCCAGCACCCAGAGGTCGGGGAGGCGCATCTCCACGTAGTACTTCTCCACCTCCGTTTCCATTCCGTACCATTCCGCATTAATCCCGGCGTAGACCAGGACGCCGAGAAAGGCCATGAGAAAGATGGATATAAACTGCGCCAGGTTATTCCGCATGTCGCGCCGCATCTTTCGGAGCAGCATCTACCAGTTCACCTCCGCCACCGGCACCGGCGAAGAATTGAACCGGAGATCACTAATTTTCCCGTTCCTGATTTTAATCACCCGGTCGGCCGCCGGCGCCAGGGCCGAATTGTGGGTGACGATCACAACCGTCTGCCCCTGCTCCCGGCTGATTCTCCACAGTAAAGACAGGATCCGGACGCCGGTCTCACTGTCCAGCGCGCCGGTGGGTTCGTCGCAGAGCAGCAACTTGGGGTTTTTGCAGATGGCACGGGCAATCGAAACCCGCTGCTGCTCGCCCCCGGAAAGCTGAGCCGGAAACTGGTGCAAATGGCCGTCCAAGCCGACTAAAGAGAGGGTTGTCTTCGGATCCATCGCTTCTTTCTTCAAAGATTTGATCAGGGCCACGTTTTCCAGGGCGGTGAGGGGCGGGATCAGATTGTAAAACTGGAAGACAAATCCCACCTGCTCCCGGCGGTAAAGGGTTAATTGGTCCTCGTTGTACTTGGTAATATCTTCTCCGTCCACATAGATGGCGCCCGCCGTGGCCTGGTCCATCCCGCCCAACAAGTTAAGGATGGTGCTTTTCCCCGCGCCGCTGGGGCCAAGGATCACCGCAAATTCCCCTTTTTCAATCTCAAAGCTCACCTGGTCGATGGCCCTGAATTTCCGCTCGCCTGTATCATATTCCTTCACGACCTTTTGGAATTGGATAAACCCCATCACAAGTCACTCCTTCGGTTGCGCCAAGATCCGCCGGATAATTGCCGCCAATTCTTTTTTTACAGTTTCCGTGGTCCCCGGGTAGGCATGGAGCAACGCCGATTCCAGGAGTTCATGCCCGATCCCAAAAAGAATCCTGGCATAAAGTTGCGGGTCGACCGGCCGGAAATAGCCGCCGTCGATCCCGGCCTGCAAGACGCCGGCCAGTTGCCCGATGATCGCCTCCAGATACGGACGGCCAAAGTTCTGCTCTAAGACAAGATTAAGGATTTCTCCGTTATGAAGAAGCCGCAAATGACCTTCGCTCTCTTTCATGGTCGCGTACAGCCGGTCAAAGAGCCGGTCGATCTGGGCAAAGGGGTCGTCCTCCAGCTCGGAAAGCTCCGCTTGGAACATCCGGTTGAAACTGTCGAAGAGCTGAATGGCAAAGTGTTTAAGTAGATCCATTTTCGTTTCAAAATACAAATAAAAAGTCCCCTTCGCGCAGCCGGCTTCGGCGACGATCTCCCGCACCGGAGTGGCGTTAAAACCTTTCTGCCCGATCAACTTTAAGGCGCTGGTGACGATCCGCTCCTTGGTTGTTTCACTTTTCTTCATTTTCCTGTCCATCGGTCACTGCTCCCTTGAACACCTCCGGTTGCTGTCATTGGTCACTGCTCCTTTGTTCGGTACCGTAGTAGTTTTATCGTAACAACAATTAATGGTCTCTTCAATATGCAAAAGTGGGCCGGCGGTCAGTTTTGAACTTATCCATGAAATGCTTAATTTCTAAAAAACAACGCAATAGATAGAATAAAAATAATAAAGCCAACAAAAATTGCTGACCCCGTCGAAAATGCCGCGAAACTTGACAGTTTTAATGTTAATAGCGTAAGATTAAAGAAAACATAATTCAAAAGGGGAGAGAAATAAGAGAGATGGACGATAACCTTGGTGACGGGGACAGTAGTAAGGCACTTTTGCTCTTCTTCTCATTCTTAAGAACAAAAGTGTATTTAAGGCCTTTCTATTATCCGCGGCCATAAGTCCTTCAGGGTATTTCAGCATGCATGGTGACTTCGCAGGTAAAATACCATTGGAGGATGAAGACCTTTGATTAGTGAAATTTTACTTTTATTGATCCTGATTGGACTGAATGCCTTTTTTGCCGCGTCAGAAATTGCTTTGATCTCTTTAAATGAAAACAAAATAAAATTTATGGCCGACGAAGGAAATAAAAAGGCCCAACAGTTAAAAAATATCCTCAGCGAGCCAAGTAAGTTTTTGGCCACCATCCAAATCGGAATCACCCTCGCCGGTTTTCTCGCCAGTGCCTTTGCCGCCGATACCTTTGCCGATCAGTTAGTCGCTCTTATTCAAACGACGCAGATCCCCGTCTCGGAGTACATCTTAAAAAAAGCGGCTGTTCTCTTCATTACCATCATTCTTTCCTATTTCACCCTTGTTTTAGGAGAATTAGTACCCAAACGGGTGGCCATGAAAAAAGCCGAATCAATCTCCTTTTCTGTGGTTTCGCCTTTGCATTTTTTGTCGACCATAGCCTCGCCCTTTGTTAAGCTACTCACCGCGTCGACCAACTTTATTGTGGGGCTTTTGGGAATGGATCCCAACGCCGATGAGGAAAATGTGACCGAAGAAGAAATCCGGATGATGGTGGATGTGGGTGAAGAAAAAGGCGCCATCGACGAAAGTGAAAAGGAGATGATCAACAATATCTTCGAGTTTGACAATAAAATTGTTGAGGATATAATGACCCACCGGACGGATATTGTTGGTATTCCGATCACGGCAAGCTTAAAAGAGGTAATCGACTTAATCAACCAATATAAATACACCCGGTTTCCTGTCTATGAAGATAATATTGATAAGATTATCGGCATCTTAAATATTAAGGATCTGATCCGGCTGGTCGAGGATGGAAATCGCGAATTCAAACTGGAAAAGATCATCCGGAAGCCCTATTTTGTCCCCGCCTCGAAAAAAATTGATGAACTGTTCAAGGAGTTACAGTCGAGAAAAACCCATATGGCGGTGGCGATTGATGAGTATGGGGGCACGGCCGGGATCATCACCATCGAAGATTTGATCGAGGAAATTGTCGGTAATATCTTGGATGAATACGATGAAGAGGAAAAGGAATTTGAAAAGTTGGATGAGCACACTTACCTGATCGATGGCCTTACCAGCCTGGAACGGGTAAAGGACCTCCTGGAGGTGGACTTGCCCACCGGGGACTACGACACCTTAAACGGCTTTTTAATCGGCCGGTTGGGCAGGATCCCCGATGAAGATGAAACTCCGGTTATCGAGTTTAATGGGGTAGTTTTCAAAGTGGAAAAAATAACTGAAAAAAGGATCTCCAAAGTTAAAGCCTGCAAAGGCTAACCACGAAAATTTTAAACTTAAAAAGACCCGAAGCGTTTTCGGGTCTTTTTCGCTGTTAAAAATGGGGTTTTTCCTTCTTCCGTTTCCCCGACACAAGATATTTCTCCTGGTCCGCGATCTTCGTATCAACTTCAAACCAAGGGGCTAATAATTCCGCCATTTTATCCGTTGAAAGCATTTCGCGGGAAACATGCGCGGCGCCTTTGGTATGATGGCGCCGGAGCGCTTCAAGGCCCATGGAGTGCGCCACGGCCAACCGGCCCCCCGGCTTAAGCCATTGGGCCAAGCGGTTAATCAACCGCGGCGGATCTTCAAAGTGGGGAAAGGCATTGTAGACCACACAGCAATCACAGAAGCGGCGCACCGGTAGAACCTCGATATCCCCGCAGATCACCATGAAGCGGGGATCATCCACCTTTTTAGCGGCCAGGCGCGCCATCCCGGCGGAAATGTCCACCCCGATCACCTGGGTCACATCCCGGCGGAGATAGTAAGGAAACAGCACCCCCGTACCGCAGGCCACATCCAGCACAACCGTGTTTTCTTTAACCCCGGCCGCGTCCAGAATGTAATTAATCTTCGCCTCGTCAATGACCGTCCGGGCATCCCACTCCGGCGCCAGGCGGTCAAAAAAGGTAGCAACCTGGTGCTTCCAGCGGTCCCCGGCCGGTTTAAGCCCGGCAAAAACGGGTTCTCTCTGGTCAACGTTGATAATTGGTTCGGCCATAATCCTCTCCTGTTAATCGGTTTGCGTCCAGTCCCGCACTTGCCGCCGGAGCCAATCAAGCCACGCCGTCATCCCCTCGCCGGTCTTGGCCGACAGGGGAAAGATCTCAAGCTTGGGGTTGCGGAGATGTGCATACTCCTTCACCTTATCCAGATCAAAGTCAAAATGGGGCAGCACATCTATTTTATTGATGATCAGCACATCGGAGACGGTGAAGATTAACGGGTACTTCAGGGGCTTGTCATCCCCCTCGGGCACGGAGAGAATCATGGCGTTCTTAACGGCGCCCGTATCAAACTCGGCCGGACAGACCAGATTACCCACATTTTCCAGCACGACCAGATCCAAATCGGCAGTGCCCAGTTCCTTGAGGCCCTTTTCGGTCATCCCGGCGTCCAGGTGGCACATCCCGCCGGTGTGGAGCTGAATGGTCTTCACACCGGTGGCGGCGATCTTCTCCGCATCCACCGCCGAATCAATATCGGCCTCCAGCACTCCAATCCGCAGTTCGTCCTTGAGCGCTTCAATGGTCCGCTTCAGGAGGGTGGTTTTACCGCCGCCGGGAGAGGACATCAGGTTGAGCAAGAAAGTCTTTTCCCGCTTCAGTCCGGCGCGGAGACGCGCGGCTTCCCTGTCGTTATCGGCAAAAATGCTCTCTTTGACTTCGATAATCCTGACCTTTTCCATCCCAGTCTCCTCCCTCTAACAGGCTTCGATTGTTTTTAGGTTAATTTCATTCCCCCGCACCAGGTAGGTCCGTTCACTACCGCAAAAGGGACAGATCCGCCCGTACTGTACAGTTCCGTAGGTCCTTTCGCAACCTTCACAGAAGGTCACCGCCGGGATCGTCTCAATGACCAGCGCAGCCTCTTTCAGCAGTTCGGTCTTTTGCACCGCCCATTGCCAGCAGTTGGTGAGTTCTTCCGGGATCACCCCGGAGACCTCGCCCAGTTCAAGAATGACCGTCGAAACCTGCGTGAGCTTATTTTCCGCTCCGACCCGCTCCACCGTCTTAATGATGTGAAAGACGATTCCCAACTCGTGCATCTTTTTGGCCTTTCTTGCGCCCGAATTTAATCTTCAACGCCCGTTTGATCATGTAGGGCAGAATCACTTTCATCTTGTCCTCGGTGCGCACCATCGTGCTGCACTCCGGCCGCTCCCGGTGGAGATGGATGGCGTCGAAAGCGCACTTGGTAGTGCAGATCCCGCAACCGATGCACTTGTTGGGATCCACCACCGACACCCCGCAGTCCAGACAGCGGGCGGTCTCTTTTTTCACCTGCTCTTCCGTGAAGGGAATCCGGTGGTCCCGGAAGGTCTTCGCCAACGCTTCGTTGTAACCAACGCGCTGCCGGGGGGTGTTGTCAAAACTCTCAATCAGGACGTTTTCCTTATCCAATTCGATAAATTCCCGGCGGTTGCGGCCAATGGTCAGGCTGGTGTTGGGCTGCACGAAGCGGTGGAGAGAGATGGCGCCCTCCCGGCCGGCCGCGATCGCATCGATCACATATTTCGGACCGCTATAGGCGTCGCCGCCAACAAAAATATCGGGCTCGGCCGTCTGATAGGTCACCGGATCCGCCTTGATCGTGCCGTTGGGATTAAACTCCACCTTCGTACCCGTGAGCAACTGCTGCCAATCGCCTTGCTGGCCGATGCAGCAAAGCACGAGATCGCATTCGACCGTTTCGGTGATGCTCTCATCGTAAACGGGGGCGAAACGGCCGGCGCTATCTTTCACCGCCAAACACTTCTTGAAAGTGATCCCGGTCACTTTGCCGTCCTCCGCAAGGATCGCCAGCGGCCCCCAGCCGGCGCGGATGGTGATGCCCTCCTTTTCGCACTCGGTGCGTTCCTCTTCCCCGCAGGGCATCTCTTCGTAACTTTCCAGAGAGTACATGGTGACGCTCTCCGCATTGCAGCGGACCGCGGTCCGGGCGACGTCGCAAGCCACATTGCCGCCGCCGATCACCACTACCTTACCGGAGATTTGGCCTTCCCCGGCCAGGTTTACCTGACGCAAAAAGTCAATCCCGGCCACCACCCCTGCGCTGTCTGCGCCGGGGATCTGTAGCTTGGCCCCCTTTTGGAGGCCGACCGCCACATAGAAACCCTTGTAACCCTGCCGGCGGAGTTCGGGGATGGTAACGTCCTTACCGACCTCGACCCCGCATTTGAACACCACGCCCATCGCGCGCAGTACATCGATCTCCGCCTCGACAACGTCTTTCTCCAGACGGAAGCCGGGGATCCCGTTCATCAGCATCCCGCCGGGGCGGGCCTCCTTCTCAAAGACCGTCGGCTTATAACCCTTCTCCGCCAGGAAGTAAGCGCAGCTCATCCCGGCCGGCCCGCCGCCGATAATGGCGATTTTTTCTTCAAACCCGCCGCCTATCTTGGGAATGACCGGTTTGGGAATATAGCGGGTTTCGGCCTCCAGATCCAGTTGGGCGATAAAACGCTTGACTTCATCGATGGCCACCGCCTGATCGACCGTCCCCCGCGTACAGGCCTCTTCACAACGGCGGTTACAGATCCGGCCGCAAACGGCGGGGAAAGGATTGTCCCGTTTGATCAACTGCAGCGCCTCCCGGTACTTGCCCTGGGCGGCCAGCTTCAGATAACCCTGGACCGCGATATGGGCGGGGCAGGCCGTTTTACAGGGAGCGGTTCCCGTCTCATGACAATTAATCCGGTTTTTATCGCGGTAGTCGATACTCCATTTCTCCGGACCCCAAGGGGTCTCATCGGGCAGCTCCACCCGGGGATACTCAATCGGGCCGTCCTTAGTGCAAAGTTTCTGCCCCAGCTTGACCGCGCCGGCGGGACAATACTCCACACATCGGCCACAAGCCACACAGTTCTCCGTCTCGACCCTGGCCACATAAGCGCTGCGGCTCAAATTGGGCGTATTGAAGAGCTGGGAGGTGCGCAAAGCGTAACAAACATTAATATTACAGTTACAGATGGCGAAGATCTTGTGCTCGCCGTCGATGTTGGTGATCTGATGGACGAAACCGTTCTCCTCCGCTTGCCGGAGGATCTCCAGCACCTCGTCGTAGGTTATATACTGGCCGCGGCCCGTCTCGACGACATAATCGGCCATATCGCCCACGGCAATACACCAGTTCTCCGGATCGTCACCGCAACCCTCGCCCAGCTTCGCCCGGCTGAGCCGGCAGGAGCACAGACTTTTGGCATACTTCCCTTCATATTTCTTCAGCCAGTAGGAGATATGCTCCACGCTTACCGACTGGTTTTCAGTCTCAATGGCTTTCTCCACCGGGATGACGTGCATACCGATGCCCGCCCCGCCGGGGGGCACCATGGGCGTCACCTTCTCCAGTGGCAGGAAGGTCATCCGCTCAAAAAAGGCCGCCACTTCGGGATGCTCGTCAATCTGGGCTTTACGCATATTAAAAAACTCGGCGCTCCCGGGGACAAAGCGCGGCAGCACATACTGTTTTTCACGCTTGGGGTTTTCCCAGTTGTACTCGATCAGGCCGATATAGGCCATTTCATTGAGGAGCTTCTCCAGATATGTTTCATCCTTACCGGTCAGTTTCACCAGTTCCGGCAGGGTTTTGGGTTTTCGTACCCCCATTTTCAGCGCAATCTCGGCCATCTCATCGGTGATTAAGCCGGCCAAACCCCAGTATTCCGGGTCATTACCGGTGACGCCCTTCAGCTTGGCGGGCAGGCGGTCGGTGATCATCCGGCCGAGTTTGAGGATTTTCTCGCGGGGCGCGTCCGTCCGGGGAATCGTAAAAGACAGTTTACTCTCATCCAAGGGCATATTGGACTTGGTCTGCTTGCTCATAATTTCCCACTCCTTCTTTTGCTTATTCCTATTTTAAACGCCTCGTCGTACCGGTCGTTCATAATCGGCCATAAATTAGCGCTGCGCTCCCCGGAACGCATCGGATCATCCCTGGTTTTCAAGACGGGCCAGATAATCCGCGATCCCCGTGGCCAGTAAATTATAGGCTCCTTCCCCGTCCCGGGCTTCGATCAAATCGGTAAACCGCTCCAGCCGGTCGATGGCGAAGGAAGGCCCATACATCCGCAGATAGTTAACCCAAAAGGCAATGGAGACATCATGCATGGTATTCATAAACAACGTCAGGATGCTCTTGCCGCTTAAAATACAGATCTCCCGGTGCCACCGGAAAAATAGTTCGGCCAATTCTTCCTCGCCGCTATGGGGCGCCCGGTCGCGGACCTCCTGGGTCAACGCGCGCAAATGTACAATATCCTCCGGCCGGCAGCCGTGGCAGAGGGCGCGCAAGGCCATACCTTCAATGGCCAGGCGCAAATCGAGGATGGCCACGGTGACTTCCCGGCTCAATTCGTTTCCGTTCAACTGAACAATAACGTTAAGGGTCTCAATATTGCCAGTCTTCATATAGTCGGCGACAAAGACACCGGACTTGGGTTTGATCTCGACCAAGCCCATGGCGGCCAGTTGTTCAAAGCCGGAATGCACCACCGTCTTCCCGATCCCCAGTTCCGCCGCGAGTTCCCGCTCGGAAGGCAGCCGGTCGCCGGGATTCCATTTCCCGGCGAGGACTCCCCGGGCGATCTTTTGGACAAAAAGTTCTTAATTGGTAAGCACAGGTCGCTTTGGCGTCCGGTCCATCCCATCGTTCCTTCGTGTTTTAAATATTCCGTAACAATCTGGTCCGACCAGATCTTGATTTTATTTTAACAATCTTCTTCATCCGTGTCAATTAAAACAAAATATATCCCCGCTTGTGCCGACACGGCAGAGCGGGGATAAAGTTTGAATTATATTAGGTGTCTGTTTTGTGGATAACAGTATCAACCGATTCATCATTACGGCCGATTAATAGTACCGCCTACACGCAGCGGAAATTACCACGAAGCCCTTAAGAAAAGACTGCTTTCTTTCCTGAGATACATAAACCGAAAAATTCTTTACTAACTGCTGCATTTTTTAAGTCTGATTGCCCTAGTAATTCTCTGATCTCATCGGCCGTGTATGACGCATTTAAAGAGGATAAAAAGCCGGGACGGATTTCTTTGGGTTTAGTTAAAAAGTAGATAAACCACTTGATAAGCGGATTGACATCACGGCGCATGTCGGTAAGGCAAAAAATTCCCTCCGGTTTCAAAACTCGGTTTATCTCATTGAAAACCTTAACCGGATCTTCCCATTCATGAAGAGAACCATTGGAAAAGACCGTATCAAAAGAATTATCCGGAAACGGCATCGCCAGGCAATTACCTTCGACATATTTTACTCGATCTTCAAAACCATAATCTTTAGCGTTCTTCTCCGCCAGTTTTATCATCTCGCCGCTGATTTCGCAGCCAACCAGGGTCGCCTCCGGACATCTCTTGAGCCATTCGAGACCGACATATCCGGGCCCGGGGCCGATCTCCAGCGCTTTCCCTCTGACAATACCTGCTTTGATGATACTGTCAACATTGTTCCATCCTTTATCCCTCATGATTCTGGCAAAACGATCGAAAATTTCCACCGTCAGCTTATCTTGAATCCCCTCGTTTGTCTCGATAATCCTTTCCTTTACCATGTTTTACCTCCTAATTATTTTAAGCTGTTTAATGTTTCTTCAGCCCATGCCAACTCTGCCTGGTAATGGTGTTCATGATGGCTGAAGATAATAATGACTATTGTTTTGTATTCGGGCGGCACAAAAGATAATGTTTCTTGTTTATGTTTTTTAATAACGGCAATTACTTTTTTCAGCTTTTCTATGTAAACCGTTAAGTGGCTTAATAGATCTGCCGTTTCCAAATGCTCGGAAAAGTAAAATACCGCGTCGGAAGGGAAGGTTGGCCGGTACTCGAATTCAAGCAAGCCGGCAAGCATGTTTTTAAAGGCCTTGATTCCTTCATCGGTTATTGAATAAATAGTTTTTTCCGGCCTGTTGCCCGGTTTTTCATTGGTGGCGACCAACAGTCCCTCTGCTTTCAGCTTTTCAAGATGATAGTATATGGTCGGCAGCTTGATTTGGGTAAAGTCCGCAAGTTGCTCGGCGATTATTTTTTTGATTTGATAACCATGTTGGGGACCGAATCTTTGCAGGATGCCAAGAATATAAAGGGGTACCATTATATCCTCCTTTCCAAAACAAAATAGTCAGTACTGACTATGATTATACTCAGTACTGACTAATTATCAAGAAGATCCTGCTTCAAATATCCAATTTTATCATGTCATCTAATTACATTCCCATGGAAAAAGGGCAAGAAAAAAAGACCGCTATTGCGATCTTTTATGATTTTAATCAACCATCTAAATCTAAATGTTGTGCCGCATAAATACTATTTAATCACTTATTCAAAGAATAGCCCGAGCATTATGACTATATAATGCCGTTTTCAAGCTACAAACAAATAACCGACGCCTACCATTAAAACATTGCTCACGCTATGCATTAGAGCAGGATATAAAATACTTCTGCTTTTTTGATAGACAATACCTTGAATAGTCCCAAGAACAAAGGCATATAAAAGGCGGAACAAGTTTACTTCCAAAACAAAGGGATGCAAGGACCAGTTGATATGGGCGATTGAGAATAACAACGAGGCAAGGACTACTTCCAGGGTAATATTGCCTTTGATTGGAATACTCTTGGTAAAGGCAAAGACGAATATAGTTATAGGTAATGCCCGGAAGAGGATCTCTTCTGACGGCCCGCATAAGAATAATTGAAATCCCAAGGTTCCAAGGATGTTTCTCCGGTCTAAAGGGAAGTCATATACCGGCAAGCGGTCATGGGCACGCATGAAAAGGTGCACTGCGACGGAAATTACGACAAAAGTAACCGTAAATAAAGCTAAGTACTTCATCCCCTTACTTATGTCACCGAGTTTAAAATAAAAGTCAATTTTTAACCATTTACTCAGGATGATGGCAACAATGATGGCAATGAGCATTTGAACAGCATGATGAATGGAAATACCCGCAAAAACCCGGTAAGGATCAATTCTTTCGTACGGGATCACCTTTGCAAAAATGTATCCCACTATCCCCAAAATTATCTGGGCAAGGAATAATAAGAAAAACATAGCTACGCCTAAGAGTATTCTGTTTTGTTCCAGCTTTTTTTCGGAATCACTATCCTTAATTGATTTTTGAGCCGGCTTCCTTCCCAATTTGTTTTCCCTCAACGTCTTCCAAAAATACCCTTCATCTACCCCTTCAATTTTGCAGTATTCTCTTACCCCGTCATAAATATTTCTGCTGATATTTTTATACCCATAAAAACAATTAAGCATCATTACCCTCCTATTCTGGGATAAATTAAGGCGTTTTCTTCTTTTCGTTACCGCCGGTCCCGATATTAATGGAAATTCGGCAGCAATCATCCTTCATTAAAGTGCTTTCCACCGTTATGTGTCCGCGATCGATTTTGCATACGTCGGACAACATCGCAATCATCGGATCAAGGCACCAGCCATTACAGGGGTTCGCTCCCCCCATCTTCTTTGCCAACGCACAAAGTTTACATGAAGTCGCCATGGCCACATAACCGTCGTCGGTTCTTTCCACCGACCATACAGCACAGCCATAAATCTCGGCAAGCGTAGAAAAAACGTCTTCCACCCTTTGAATGCCCAATTGCTGATTCAAATAGGGCGCCATCTGTGTCTGCCTTTCTTTTCTTCTTTCCACAATTGCCGCCAATGCCCCTAATTTTTCATAGGTGTTAACAGCCTCCGCGATGGCGGTCGCATATGTGTTTTGTAAAATGACCATCCTCTTGCTAATTTCCATTACTTTTTCCTCCTCTTTATCATATTAATATAACGTTCGTTAGCCTACAGGGAAATATAAAACGGCAATATCGTGCCGGTTTATATCCATCAAAGTTTTGGGTCATGATGAACTATTCGCAGCTTTTTAATACAATCGCGATCTCTTCCCTTATTTCATCCTCAGCTAGATAGCGGTTTTTCACAATAATGTTTTGAATCATCGTTTCTAACAAATGCACCAGTGTTCTCACGACCGCTGTCTTATTTTCAACATTCTTTAGGCAGGGATTGAGAATCTGAGAGTGCCTGGGCAGTATACTTTTTTCCCACTCATCCATCAGGCTCATCAGTTCCTCGTCACCATCGAAGGAAAGATAAACCTTGATGCCAAGCCGGTAAACTTGTTTATCGTACTTGCTCAAGAAGTTCAAACCGTATATAAACTTGGTATAAAAATCAACGACATTCTCTATTTTCAAGCGCGATGCCTGTTTCTTGATCAGATTAAAAAAGTCATTTTTAATAATTTCATCAAATAACTCTTTTTTATTCTGGTAGTAATAATAGATCATCGGCAGTGAGCAGTTTACATCTTTGGCAATATTCCGGATGGTTGTTCCGTGATAACCGTTAGCGTTAAAATGCTCAACCGCCACTTCTTTAATGCGTGCTTTTAACTCCGTAGCTGTCATAATGCCAGCTCCTTATTTTAACGTTCGTTAGAATTATAGCATATTAAATTTGGTTTTGTCAACAGTCCTGCGCGAAATTAATGTACTCATAGGTAAGCTAGAAACAGCGATCAATGTTCCAAGGAAGAACTCGTGGCCGAAAGTTTCAATTCCTCATAGGTAAGCTAGAAACAA
Organism: Bacillota bacterium; assembly: GCA_012735135.1. Taxonomy (GTDB): domain Bacteria; phylum Bacillota; class UBA4882; order UBA10575; family UBA10575; genus Capillibacterium. The sequence goes on from JAAYHY010000160.1 coordinate 42,913, forward strand.
AATCAAAACGCCCCATTCGCCTTTTTCGTTTTGGGGTTTCAATTCCTCATAGGTAAGCTAGAAACTATCCAACAATATATTGTTGAAGAAACAATTGACAAGTTTCAATTCCTCATAGGTAAGCTAGAAACGTGTTCAGTGTCTTTTAATCCTTTTTCTTGGAAAGGGGTTTCAATTCCTCATAGGTAAGCTAGAAACCGTTTGAACTGCAGTTTTATAGTCCGGGATTTTCAACTTAAACTCTTTCTTCCCGAACTGTCCTTGAAAAAAAACCTGGTAATTTAATATTATCATGACTTTGCCAATGTTGTCGACCCCCCGGGTTTTTTACGCTACCGGGGGTCGACAACAGTATATTTCAGTGAATCGTCTTTTTACTATTAGTCAACTGAAACATTCTAACTTCTCCGTTATGGTTGGGCTCGCCTCCTGTGGCCTCCCCCACAAAAAGGGCCATGCTTTCCTTTTTGAAGTGGATCGCGTTTAAGATAGCGGAAGAATAGCGGTGAACTCGTCCAAACTCCGGTCTAAATCTTGCGCAAGATAGACCAGATAACCCCACTTTTTTTGAAAGTCATGATCAGTATAAGGAACTTGCCAAAACCAATCGCCAGATGCTCCAATTTATCATTGAACAGAAGGATAAGATAAATCATCTCCTTTGACCAACGCCGTGATCTGGGTTGGATTCCGCTCATTAAAAGCATTGCGATGGCCTTGAGCAGCGTAGCAGCGTGATCTTTTCCCCTAGTAAGATAAAGGCCAAAACCATGGTCAAGACTGTGTTTATTTTGTCAATCAGTGTTACCTTGTTCACATCCCCAATTTTGGAGGGCTTTGAAATAGCAAAGCCAGGAAGCGCCCATCACAATTTACCGTATCTGCCATTATTTGGTGTTTGACTTGGCCTGCTCAGGCTGGTTAAATTGAGATCACAAGGAAAAAAAGAACTCAGGTAAATGGCCGTTTCAAAAGGCATGGAAGCCAATCTTCCCGAACAGTTCCAACCGAAATCCACAGCAAAAGAGGGGAAAAATCATCGCGAGAACGACAACGCACGATCGGCCTTACGTTAAGGTCAAGACCAAATTTCTGCTCAGCCATCTCATCGCCCTGTCCTGGTTGCTTTTTTCGATTAGCTTATCGGTTCATTGGATTAATTATTTAGGAGGTATTGTTACTAAACCAATCGCGATCTTGATTATCACGGGAATAGCTTATATCCCCGGATATGTGAATGCCTTCATCATTTCCAGCTTGTTAATGGATCGGCAACCAAGTTTTGTGACCACCAATCCGCAAGATCGGGTCACCCTCATTATCGCCTGCCGGAACGAGGAAGCGGCAATCGGCAATACTCTGAAGTATATTGCCCGGCAAGATTATCAAGGGAAAATCCGGACGGTCATCGTCGATAACGGCTCAACCGATCAAACCGCAGAAATTGCCAGGAAAACAGGGGAAGAATTCAACCTTGATCTGCTTCTTCTCCGCGAGGAAAACCCCGGAAAATTCTATGCCCTTAATAAAGCCCTCGCTTATGTGGATACCGAATACGTATTGACACTCGATGCAGACACCCTTCTACATAAATCGGCCATCCGCTATATCGTTTCCCGGATAAAAACTGCCCCTCCGGAGGTCTGTGCCGTCGCCGGCTCCGTTCTCGTCCGGAACAGCAGAGCTAATTTCATAACCAAACTCCAGGAATGGGATTACTTTTTAGGCATTGCCAGTATCAAGCGGATGCAAGGTCTTTATCAAGGAACCCTGGTGGCCCAAGGCGCCTTTTCACTATATAAAACAAAAGCTTTATTAGGGGTAAAAGGCTGGCCGGATGCGATCGGTGAGGATATCGTCCTCACCTGGGACTTTTTAAGCAAAAATTGGCTGGTCTATTATGAACCCCTGGCGGTAGCCTTTACTGATACCCCGACGACCATTAAACACCTAGCCCGGCAAAGAAGTCGCTGGGCCCGCGGGATGATTGAAGCGTTAAAAAAGATTAAACCCTGGGAACATCCGGTTTTATACGTTAAATACCTTACCGGTATTAATCTCATCATGCCTTATCTTGATCTGACCTACACATTAGTCTTGATTCCGGGATTGATCCTCGCCTGCTTTGGGTTTTATTGGATTGCCGGTCCGGCGACCTTAATGGTGCTACCTCTAGCCTTAATCCAAAATTATATCCTGTACCGGTATCAACGTTATGTCTTTGAAGTTTTAGATTTACAGATTAGGCGAAATCGATTGGGATATATCGCTTATGTTTTTATCTATCAATTACTCATGAGTCCCATGTCTCTTTATGGATACATGCAGAAAGCATTATTGGTAAAACGGACCTGGAAATGAAAACTCGGCGGAACTTTTTCTGGGTGTCTTTATCAAAATAGTTCCCATAAAACATGGACAGATCCTCCCGGATACGATAATTTATATTTATAGGATGTAATGAATGACAAAGCAGGCCGCTGCTTCGTTGTGCCAGGGAGGGAGGATTCGCCATGTCAATAAGGATTTTAGTTGCTGACGACTCGGTATCGGACAGATTGATCGTCAAAAATGCATTAAGCGATTACTGCGTCTTGACGGCCGGCGACGGTCTGGAAGCTATGCGTGTGCTTAAAGAGGATGAGGGGATTAACTTGCTCATTCTTGATCTTGATGTGCCTAATATGAACGGGTTCCAGGTTCTTGAAGTCCTCAAAAAGGACGAGCGCTTTAGGGAGTTGCGCACCATAATCTTGACCGATAATGAGGAATTGGACAATGAAATCAAGGGCTTAAAACTTGGCGCCGTCGACTATATCCGAAAACCAATTCACATGGCCTCTTTGAAAGCCAGGATCGATCTTCACGTGGCGCTTCTCCGCGCTCAGCAAGCGCTGGAGCGGGAACATAAAGCGATTGAAAAAGCTTTGCACGAAAGCGAGCGCAGTAAATCCGTTTTTCTTTCCCACCTTCCAGGACTTGCCTACAGGTGCAAATACGATCCTGACTGGACAATGCAGTATGTCTCCGAAGGCTGCTTTAACCTCACCGGTTATCCCCCGGAGAGCCTGCTCTATAACAGAGATTTGTCTTATAATGACCTCATCTCCCCCGAATACCGCGAAGCTTTATGGAATGAATGGAAACGAATTTTACCCGCTAAGCAGCCGTTTAAATATGAGTATGAGATCATCACCGCCACCGGCGAGCGGAAATGGGTTTTGGAACTGGGCCAAGGGATCTACAACAAACAAGGAGAAATTGAAGCGCTGGAAGGGATCATTCTTGATATATCAGATCGAAAAGCAATTGAAAACGCCCTAAAATTTAACAATGAGCACGACCGATGGACCGGGTTGTATAACCGCGACTATTTGGTGTCATTGCTTGAAAAGGAGATTAAAATAAGGAAAAATTCTAGAAAAGCACTCTTTGGTATTAACTTAAATATGGTCCAGTTTGTAACGGCCAATTATGGGTTCCAGTATGCTCAAAATCTGATCAAAAAAGCCGCCGAGGCCCTTAGGCAGCATTGCGCCGATAACCGGCTTTTGTTCCATGCGCGGGAAAACCGCTTTGTTTTCTATCTCTTTGACTACAAAGACAAAAACGAGCTTGTTGCTTTCAGCAATCTCCTCGTCAAAACCTTAGAATCCTTATTTGTGACAGACCGGATCGGGGGCGGAATTGGGATTGTCGAAATCGGACAGGATGAAAATGAAGGGGATATTGATTTACTGCTGAGAAGGCTTTTAATTGCTTCAGAAAGGTCGGTCAGCTCGTTTGGAAAGGACTTTGACATCTGTTTTTACGACCAAAAACTGGAAGCCTTGGTTAACCGCGAAATAGAGATTGTGGAGGCGCTCCACGCTATTGCCGCGGATGAACAGACCAATGATCATCTGTTTTTGCAGTATCAGCCGATTCTGAATTTAAAAACCGGTTTAATCTGCAGCTTTGAAGCTTTGGCCAGATTAAGGACGGAAAAGCTTGGTCTGGTGTCCCCGGCTGAATTCATTCCGATCGCAGAGAAAACAAAGCTCATTCTGGCGATTGGCGAAAAAGTGATAACCAAAGCCTTCCGTTTTTTAAACACGCTGAAGAAGAATGGTTATGATCAAATCGGCGTATCAATCAACATCTCTGTTATTCAGCTATTGAACCCGGCCTTTGTCAGCCGGCTGTTGGAATTAATTAAGGAGATGCAGGTTAACCCGGAGAATATCGGCATTGAGATTACGGAGTCGGTCTTTACTTCCGATTTTGAAAAAATCAACAATGTTATTGCGAAACTGAGGGCCGCGGGGCTCCACGTGGCGATCGATGACTTCGGGACCGGCTATTCTTCCCTGGCCAGAGAAAAAGAGTTGGCCGTTGATTGTATGAAAATTGACAAACATTTTATCGATGAACTGTTATCTACGGAACTGAGCAAAGCAATAACAAGTGATATTATTTCCATCTCCCATAAATTGGGGCATTGTACGGTTGCCGAAGGAGTTGAGCACGAAATCCAGCTACAGTACTTAAAAGAACACGGTTGTGATCAAATACAGGGTTATCTGATCAGCAAGCCGCTTGACGAGGAAAAGGCGATTGATTTTTTGAAAAGAACGACTCAATACGGGGGACAGGTCCAGGACCTTGGTTTACTCTGAATCCTTTAGAGTAACAATGACAACGTCCCGGCGACAATCAGGGCCAAGCCAGCCGTGGCTTTCAGGGTCAGTTTCTCTTTGAGGATAAAATAGGAAAAGGCGACCGTAAAGAGGATACTCAGCTTATCGATGGGCACAACAACACTGGCTGGTCCAGTCTGGAGGGCCCGGTAATAACATAACCAGGAGCCGCCCGTGGCGAAGCCGGAGAGAATTAGAAAGACCCAGCTTCTGGGGTCAATCTCCTTAATCGTTTTTTGCTTCTTCGTCACAAACACAAGCAGCCAGGCCATGATCAAAACGACGACCGTCCGGATGGCCGTCCCCAGGTTGGATTCAATCCCCTCGATCCCCACTTTACCGAGGATAGCGGTGAGGCTCGCAAAAATGGCGGCGCCAAAAGCATAGGCCAGCCATAAGTTGCTTTTTGGGCCGGCACTGGCTTCCGCGCCGATTGTCTCTTTTTTCTTGTGAACCATAAGATAGGTCCCGCTTCCGATCAAGATCACCGCCATGGCCTTGAGCAATGTGATCTTTTCCCCCAGGATGATGAAGGCCAAAACCATGGTTAAGACCGTGCTTGATTTGTCAATCGGTGTTACCTTGTTCACCTCGCCGATTTGCAGGGCTTTGAAATAGCAAAGCCAAGAAGCGCCCGTCGCCAAACCGGATAAGATGAGAAACAATAAAGTCCTGCCGCTAACATCGGCAATGGTCTGCTGGGAACCGACGATGAACACCATCAGCCAGGAAAAGAAGAGGACGACGACGGTCCTGATGGCCGTCGCCACATTGGAATCGGTGTTTTTAATGCCAATTTTGGAGAGAATAGCCGTCAGTCCCGCAAAGACCGCCGACCCGAAGGCAAACAAAATCCACATTAGCGAATTCTCCTTCCATTTTTCGTTGATATTCTTGGCGATTACCGTTGGCTAACTATGTTTTCCCTTGGCCCTCTTATCTTTATACATGTTGTTATCCGCCATATCAATTGTCTCCCAGGCGGTTTTACCGGCCTCAAATTGAGAATATCCTACTGCAACCCCGGGAAAATCCGGATCCTCCATTTGCCTGTTCCTGATTAAGGAAACCAGTTTATCGGTATAGTCCATACTGTCATTGACTTTCTTCATTAAAATTACGCTGAATTCGTCGCCCCCAAAGCGAAAGATCTGCGCGTTAAGAGAAAATACCTTTTCCAATATTTCCCCAATTTCTTTCAAATAGTAATCACCAAAAGTATGGCCTTTCGCATCATTGATGTCTTTGAAATTATTGACATCAAGCATAAAAAGAACGGTTGACCATTTTGGAGATAACTTCAAATGCTCAATTTCTTTGTTAAACGCCGTCCTGTTTAATAGACCCGTCAGCCCATCCATCAAACTGCTCATTTCACAGGAGAGCGCGTAATATAAAACCAGATAAAATGCGGTCGTTATCCAGGTTGTATGATATTGAGGGAAAAAAACCTGAATCATGATACCGATAAACAAAAAAATACCACTTTCGATAATCCTTTTATTAAAATACGCCGGATAGTTCCGGGAGGAAAATAATTTTTTGACCAGTGAAAATATGACAGAATAAAGAAAGGCAATTAAATAAATGATAAAGAATCTGCCCCGGTGATAAGAACTGTCCTCTCCCACAAAGAAAATCCATCCGTAATAAGGGGAGGCTAATGTCAGCACTAAATTGATCATCGGTGGCAGATAATATAAAATCCTCTTTTTCGAATTGCTGATATTTGACTCCACCAGAAAAACAAAGGGGGTTAACGAAAATCCAAGCGTATTAAAGAAAATGGCCAGCCACCTGTTCTCCGGAACAGTATTCTCCGTTAAGAGGCAACCCAGTTCCGCTCCAGTAATGAGCATGGTCAGTAAGACACAATAGATCAAACGTTTCTTTTTTCTTTTTTCGATAATAATATCGGATAAGATCCATTTCAATAGTATCGCTAAGATTGCAATGGTTATTAGGTTAATTATCATCTGTCTATTCCTTGATCTTATTTGAGTAATTTACAGCTAGTCCATTTCCTCCGGTTCCCTTTGATCATAGTTAGATTGAAGGCTTTCCGCAAATCTTCCCCCACTTTTTGAACACTATTTTAGCATAACCCTTTAAGGCCGTCATTGTTTTCCTAATAAATTCTATAAATTCGCGGAAAATCACCCATAAGTTTTAGGGACCAAATCTCTGAAGTAAGCCAAACATATAAAGGGGCGCCATAAAATTCTCCTTATATAAAACAAATTAGTCAGTACTGACTATAATCATACTCAGTACTAACTAATTATCAAAATAAGATTCAGACCCCACATTGACCAAGAAACTTCAGCGTTTGATCAACAAAACCGACAAGTCATTAACGTTAGTACCGGTGGGCCCGGTGAAGATCAGTCCATCCACAACCTGTAAAGCATGGTAAGCATCGTTGTTCTCCAGAACCGCAAAGATATTGATCCCTTTGGCGCTCAGTTGCTGTTTGGTCGTATTATCCACATAGCCCCCGGCGGCATCGGTAGGCCCGTCGGTCCCATCGGAACCAACGGAAAAGACCGCCACATTCTCCAGGGTTGAGATTCCTTCAGCCGCCGCCAAGGCCAATTCCTGATTCCTTCCGCCCTTGCCTTTACCTTTCAAGTGGACGACGGTTTCGCCGCCCGCAATAAAAGCCAAGGACTGATCGGTGTCGTGGTGGTACTGGGCAATTGACGCCAAAAAGCTCCCGGCCTCCCTGGCCTGACAGCTGAGACTGGCGGTGAGAATCGTGGGCTTATAGCCCAATTCCCGGCAGGTTTTTTCCGCCGCGATACAAAGCTGGCGCACGCTCCCCGTAACCTTGGTGGTCACGTTTCCCAAGGCAGCAGGGGGTTCGATGCGTAGCAGCCTATCTACTTCTTCGGGGATAACCAACCCATACTTTTGGACGATCGCCAAAGCCTCCCGGCTGGTGGAGCTGTCGGGATAGGCCGGTCCGGAGGCGATCATGTCAAGGGGATCACCGATTATATCCGAAAGAACCACGGAGAACACCCGCGCGGGCTCGCATAACTTAGCAAATTTTCCGCCTTTAACGGCAGACAAACGTTTACGGATGGTGTTGATTTCCGTAATATTGGCGCCGCAGGCCAGGAGCTGTCCGGTCAGATCGCGGAGGATCTCCTCAGAGACCAATGGTTTTTCAAACAAAGCCGAGCCCCCGCCGGAGATCAAAAACAAAACCGTATCTTTGGCGGTTAAGTTCTGCACAAGCCTGATCGCCTCTTCCGTCGCGGAAAAAGAGTTGGCATCGGGGATCGGATGTCCTGCTTCAAAGATCCGGAGGTTGGGCAGATCCCCTTGGGCGTGACCATACTTGGTAATCACCACGCCGTCACTGATTCTGTCGGTCAGGAGCTCGCAAGCCGCCCTGGCCATGGACCAGGCCGCCTTACCAATGGCGACCAGCACCAGCTTCCCCTCGGAAAAATCCTCCCCGCTCAGGGCTTTTTTAACCGCCGTATCCGGCAGGGCCGCCGTGATCGCCGCATCGATAATCTTTTGGGCGTCTGTCCGTAAACTCAAAAGTAGATCCCTCCTTAGTCAATTGTTGAAAAGAGCGCCAAAGCACCGGAAGATGCTTTGGCGCCGGTGGTAATTGTAGCAGTGATTCGACTTACCCCGCTCTGCAAATGAAGACGGCCGGCGTGGGCGCTAGCTAACGGATAAAGAAATATATGAGGTAGACATTGATGAGTGAAGCAAGCCCTACAACCAACGTACCCAAGGTTTGGGTCTTATAACCATCTTCCACACTCATCCCGCCAAAGTTCGTGACCACCCAGAAATAACTGTCATTGGCATGGGAAACCGTCATGGCGCCGGCGCCAATGGCAATCACGGTCAAAGCGGTCAAGGCCGGTGTCCCCAGCCCAATTGTGGACAGCATGGGCGCTACGATACCCGCGGTTGTTACCAGGGCGACCGTGGAGGAACCTTGCGCCGTCTTCAGAATGGCTGACAACAAGAAGGGGAACATCAGGCCTAACACGGAGATGGTCCCGACGTTTTCCTTAATAAAATTAACCATCGAAGTGGAGGCGATAACATTACCAAGCACACCACCGGCGGCGGTAATGAAAAGAATCGGTCCCGTCACCTCCAGGGTTTGGTTCGTAAGCTCCCGAAAATCCCCCATCTTTTTCTGGCTCGCCAGCGGGAACAGAGCTAGGACGACACCCACGCCAACAGCGATAATCGGTGTCCCCAGGAAAGTAAAGATGGCGCTCGGAATACCGGCCATCGCCAAGGCGGACGAAAAGGCCATCAGCAAAATGGGAACTACAATCGGAGCAAAAGAGGCAAGGGCGTTGGGGAGCTTCCCGTAACTGGCTACCAGTTCTTCATAGGTCTGAGTTACTTCGCCATCCAGATCCGCCTCATCATTGGCCCGCACCTTTTTCCCGATCGCTTTGGCAAAAATATAGCTGGCCAGCAAAGGTAAGATCGAGGCCAGAACGCCCATGAGAATCACCAAAAGCAGGTTGGTTTCCTGACCAAGCCCTTGGTATAAGGTATTGGCGGCCGCAATCGGTCCCGGTGTCGGTGGGATAAAGCAGTGGGCAATATACAAACCGAGCGAAAGGGCGACTGTACAAGCCACCGATGATTTCATGGTCCGCTTCACCAAAGCTTTTCGAATGGGGTTTAAGATAACAAAGCCACTGTCGCAAAAGACCGGAATGGATACAATCCACCCCATAATCAGCATAGCCAGTTCGGGATTGTTCTTGCCCACCCAACGGACTACGGTGTCGGCCATTTTCAAGGCGGCGCCGGACTTTTCCAGTAAAGCGCCGATGAGTGCGCCAAAAATAATCACAATCCCGATACTTTTAAAGGTATTGCTGAACCCCGTGCCAATGACCCCCGGGATCTCCGTAATGGGGATTCCCGCCACCAACGCAAAGAGCAGAGATACCGCCATGATGGATATAAAGGGATGGATTTTTAACTTAGCAATCGAATAAATCATGAGACCTATAGCCAAAACAAAGGCAACGATTAAGGGGAAACCCGACATACCGTAAACCTCCTTTTGAAATAATCAGTTGTCAACCGGTGTGCGTTACAACCAAGTTAACACCGTTATCATAACATAAGTCCACCCAATCATCAATAAGCAGCTTAAGAAGGGGATTGATGGTTGACAAACCGGTGATTATCTTTGCGGCGCGTTAACGGGCAATCCGGCCGCGCATTCTGTTATATGTTAACTAGGAGGTAATTATAGTTAATATTTAATACTAACAAAATCTACCCTTAATTATCTTCTCATTTCGAAAAGGCCTTTTTGTATTTGGGCAGAACCGATTTCCAAAAGGTAAAACCGTTAACAAGTAATAGCGCGCCAAAACAGAGGCGGGCAATCCGTTCCGAAACTAACAGAGCAATCCCATTCATATCACCACCGCCAAAAAATCCGTACATTAAACTTAAGTACAGCGGGTCGGCAAAGAGCATAGTGATTGTGATATAGTACATACAAGCCTTAAATACTTTGGATTTTGCCCTGCAAATCCTGTCCGCGGCAGCAATCAACCCTCCAGCGGCAACCAGCGTAGTCACTGCTCCTAAAAGACAGAAGATGCCGAGTTGGGTGTTGCTCATGCGCCCGGCATCCACCACGATCTGCATACCAATTCCCATAAATCTAATTTGCTTAAATACACCTAGAAAAAGCGCATATATCAGATGGGCTCCCTCGTGCAGGATGTTGTAAGCAGCTACTGCAGAAAGCAGTCCCAGATATTGTCTTGTCCGTTTGCCCATAATTCCCTCCTGTTTCTTCAAGGCAAATCTTATACTATATATTTTATCGCAATTGAAAAAAAGCACACCTTAATATAATAACCCATCTTCCCGCGCCTAAATAAAATAATTATAGCTTAGAATAATCAGGATGGCAATTTAAGGGTAATAGCCCATTAAATCAGCACCCTCCTTCGCCAACTGTCTTTATCTTCCGTCCCAAAATGTGTATAATAAAATTAGGTTTATGTAACTCTTTTATGACTATGGGGGACTTTTAATGAAAAAACTCACTATCTCAATGGAAAATTATCTTGAAGCCATATATGAGCTTTCCGACGGGAACTCCGGCACCAGGGTTTCGGATATCTCCGAGCGCTTGGGGGTCACCAAGGCCAGCGTCAACAACGCCATGTCCACGCTGGCCGAAAAGGGACTGGTTGTCAACGAGAAATATAAAAAAGTCTTTTTAACCCCCGCCGGGTTGGAGCAAGCGAAACTAACCTCCAAAAAACACCAGATTATTCAGGAGTTTTTTATTAAGGTATTGAAAGTCGATGCCGTCGTTGCCGATAAAGACGCCTGTTCCATCGAGCATGTCATCAGTAGCGATTCCGTCCAGGCCATGCAGTTATATTTACAGGCCAACAAAGCCGAATAGGCCTTTATTCAAATCGTACCTGCTTTACCCGGGCCACTTTATCCACTTAAGGTGTAGGAGGTAGTTGAATTCTTCAACTACCTCTTTTTTGATGAGTTCCAGCTAAATCAGGTTAACGATCCCAATCACTCCGTAGCTTGCCAATCCGCTACCGGCCGCACATATGCCGGAGTCCCCGTGCGCCGCTGGTCAAAACCGGGTTCCTTTGAGCAACAATTTTATCTTGCCAATTTTAAAAGTAGAAACCATCAGGATTGAAAGGAGGGCGGTTAGTAAAGCCGTTAACCCCACCGTCCACGGCGCTGGCAACGGAACGCGGCAGAGCAGCAGTATAAAACAAGCCTGTGTAAATCCGGCGGCGGTAATCGGCAAACCCTCAAAATGATCGGTGTAATTTCCCAAATTAAACCTGGCCAGGCGAAAAGCCCCGGCTGCCGGGTAGAGGACCAGGATAAACAGGAGGGCCGGGGTCGCCGCGATCGCTTCCACCGTCAACAAAACGGCAACCGGCGCGATCCCAAAAGATATTAAGTCGGCAAAGGAATCAAGCTGCTTGCCGAAGTCCGACTCGGCCCCGACCAACCGGGCGATGGCGCCGTCAAAAGTATCCAGTCCGGCGGCAATGAGAATTAAGATACAGGAAAGCACGGCGTAATTATGTCCTTTTTGACCAATGCTTAGATACACGACGACAAGGCCGGACAACATATTGAGCAAGGTCAGGAAATTGGGAAGGTTCTTCCTAAGCAAAGTGGCGGTAGACTTCCGCTTATGGCCGTGGGACATGGATCTTCCTCCTTTGGGCGAATAGAATAATTCGATGGGCGCCAATAAATAAGAGGCCAAGTAGGAGCACGAACCAGAAAGTTATAAACCGGAAAACGATGGTGATAGCCACTGCTTGATTGAGTTTCAAATCATAAGCGGTAAGGATGCCGCTCATGGTGGCTTCAAAGGTACCAAGGCCGCCCGGGAGCAACGGAATCATTCCGGCAAAATAGGAGACAAAGGTGGTTCCGAATAATACCGGCATCGGGATGGTCCCCGTGTGGGGAAGGGTGAGCAAAATCAACTTTAAGGGAAAAATCACCCAAATCAGGACCGCCAACCCAAACTGGCGAATCCATTCCCCCCGTTTTTGCCGGATGCTGTCGGTCTGCCGCGCAAAGTCTTCCACCCAATTGATAAAGGGGAGAAACCATCTTCTGGCGGTTTTAATCCGGGCCATCCGGAACGCAAGGGAACGGGTTCTGAATAACAGGCAAAAAAGAAAGGCCCCACTGGCAACCAACATCAGCAAGATCAACAGTCTTACCGGCCACACCCGCAAATAAGGAACATAATTGGCCATGGTCACTACCACCGCCAAATTGAGCAGCACCAGCGCCGACAGGCTTAAGGATTTTTGGATGGTTATCAGAATTGTGGCTTGTCCGGTGGAATAACCGAGATATTTACGGAGTTGTAGCACCCGGGCCAACTCCCCCCCGACCTTTTCCCCGGGTGTAATCGCGTCGACCACCGCACCGTAGGAGTTGACCACCAACAGCTTAAAAAAAGAAGCAGGCCAACCTAAAACCCGGCACAGCCTGTACCATTGCAAATTGAGCAACAACTGGGTTACCACCTGCAAGCCCATCAGGGTCACCAATAACCAACCCGGCGTCTCACTGACTACAGCCAAGATTCCCGCCAGATCTGCTCGCTTAACAAGATACCCCAGCAAGGCAACGACTAGGGTCATGACGAGGGGCTGTACTCGCTTAAGCTTGGACCTCACCATACAGCCCCCCCCTTTATATACAAAGCCGTGTTGCCCACATTGGTAAAGAAGCTATGCTTAATACACTTGCAGCAGGGCAAAGGACAGGACTCCAAAGGGCAATACAGCCCGTTCATCAATTCCTTTGGCAACCGGACAAGGATTTTCACCCCGTTTCCGGCCCGCGCCAACAGATTTTTAAGCACTTTCCCTTTTGGGGAAACCTGAAGGGCCAGATGGATAACGGTAAACCCGGCGCAATCCATCTCTTCACCCTCGCCACATACAATCCGGATCGCGTCTTCCAGCCCCATTCTTCTGATCAGATCAGCCGATTGTTGGACACATTCTTCATTATTATCAACGACGGTCACCGAAGCGCCGGTCAGCTGGTGCAGCATGATCGCGGTATAGGGACAAGGGCCGCCCCCGATGCAGAGAACATTATCGCCGGGTTTAAGTTCGGCCAACTTTACTTCCCGCTTGATCATGTTTTTATAATATAAGGCCACCATGGGATAAAATAGCCTGCTTTGGTTGGCAAGCCATTCAATCTTTTGTGTCAAAGCTGTGATCAGCATTTTCGATCAACCTAAAAAATATTCTGGACAAACGACCCAAGATGGTTCATGATGCCACCCACCAACAGCGCAGTCAGGGTAGTGCTCACGGTAATGGTCACGGCGGTGCGGGCGTTAAACTCTTTGGCAATGATCCCGAACACCGATAAACATGGCAAATAGAGCAAGGAAACAACCGCCCCGACATACATCTGGAGGGGGGTCAAATTAAGCCCCAAGAGCGGCGCCACCGACATCTCCCGGCGGATAATCCCTAAAATCAGAGACATTACGGCTCCCTCCGGGAGGCCCAGCCAACCCGAGACCACCGGCTTCAACAACTCGCCCAATCCTACTAAAAGACCGGTTTCCGCTATAATGGCGGCAATAAAGACAGCAATGAGCATCGGTCCTTCCGCTTCCACGATAAACTGCGTAATTCTAACCTTCAGTTTCTTGAAATACGCTTTGGGCTCGGGAATCAGCAGATTGGGCACCTCAAGAATCAAAGGATCCACCTTGCCTTTGAGGACTTTCCCCAGGATCATAGCGACCGTCACAAAAATCACAAACCCTGTCAACACCGTGGCCAACAGCAACCAGATGGAGTAGGCCGATAACAAAGTGATCAAGGCGCCGGTCTGCGAAATACAGGGAACCGCAAAACAGACCATGGCCGTGACCATGAGACGTTCCTTTTGGGTGGTCGCGCTCCGGGTACCGATAATCGCCGGGACGGCACAACCAAACCCAAGGAAAATATGAATCAGACTGCCACCCTGAACCCCCAGTTTGCGCATGATGTTGTCAAACAGAACGGCAATCCGGGGCAAAACACCGCTATCTTCCAGAAAGGCAAATTGAATCTGGAACAGGATGACATAGGGCATCACCAAGGCTAAAATCCATTCAAAGCTTATCCGCAAAACCCCGTAGTTTCCGATTAAGATATTATGCAAAACCGGATGTAAATTCAACGGCATAATCAGACGTTCAAAGAAAGGAACAATCCCCTGATTGACCAAAGGCAGAAGAATCGCCGCCCGCAGGGCCTTTCCACCACCAACCACAATCCCCAAGCTAACCAGGAGAATCAACAGTGCCAGCGGTAGACCGGGCCAAGGCCGTAGTAAGGCATCGCCCAACCGATCCAAGAAGTTAGGCTTGGCATCTGTACGGGATACCGTTTTCTGCACAATCTCCCGGGCCCGCTCCCAATAGCCCAACCCGCGATTCCCCTTTGCCAAACCGCAGCCGGCACAACCGGCACAACTGGAACAGGGCGTTCCGGCAATAGCCGGATGTTTAGCCGTTAAGATCCGTTCAAAAGCACGGGTGATCTGGTCAAGACCCTGACCTTTCACGGCCACGGTCGGAATCACCGGCGCCCCAAGCTCCTGCTCCAACAGTCTATCGTTGATTTTCAAACCTTTCCGCTCCGCCACATCCATCAGATTGAGGGCAAAAACAATGGGCACATCATATTCCATAACTTCCAGCGCCAGCTTGATGCTGCCCTCCAGATCAGCGGCATTAAGAACAAAAAGCACAGCAACGGGATTGCTGCACATAAAACGGATGGCTACCTCCTCCGCCACCGAAGTTGCCGCCAAGGAATAGGTGCCCGGGACGTCAATCAGCGTATATTGGGTATCGCCTACCCGATAGGAACCCTCCATATAAGAAACGGTGGTTCCCGGATAGTTTGAACTAATCACATGGACGTTGGTCAGTGCGGAAAAGAAAACACTCTTTCCTACGTTGGGAGGGCCCATCAGTAAAATTTTTTTCTCTTTCGCCAAGATTTTGCTGTCCTCGGCGATGATATGACATTTCATAGGGCTTGATCCTCCTCAACCATAATTGCCGACGCGATATCCTTGCCAAGGGCAATCTCTCTGGTCGCATGACGGATCAATACCGGTCCACCCAGCCGGTACCGTTTTTCCTTTTGGACCACGGTCCCCGGGTAAAAACCCAGACTGTGCAGGATCTTAACATCGGGTACCGCGGTTAATTTATATCGGCAGTTCTCCGGGGCCGAATACAAGCTGTTTCGATGTCCATGACAATGTCGATATTGATGCCGATGTCTCATTCCCGTGCCTCCTCGTAAACGGCTATCTTTAATGATTCAATTATGTTAGCCTTATCTAACTTCAAGATTAGTATACTCTAACTTTTAATAAAAATCAAGTACTCTGATGTTTTTATTTTTGTAAAGGGCAGTTACATCAGCCAACCGCACCGTCCGTCTGGTCAGGGGCGCCCATTGTGACCTTAGCCGCCGGCTTATTCCGAAAACCGGTATAAAAAAAGCGTTCCCGGCAAGGAACGCCTTTACCCAATATAGCAACTATTCGGAGAAGAGCGGCGTTGAGAGGTAGCGTTCGCCGGTATCAGGAAGGATGACGACAATCACTTTACCGGCGTTTTCTTGACGCTTTGCCACTGTGGTGGCCGCCCACAGGGCCGCCCCGGAAGAAATCCCGACCAGCAGCCCCTCTGTTTTCGCCAGTTCCCTACTGGCCGCAAAAGCATCTTCGTTTTGCACGCGAATAATCTCATCATAAATAGAAGTATTCAGGACCTTGGGGACAAAACCCGCGCCAATGCCCTGGATTTTATGGGGACCGGGGTTCCCTCCGGAAAGAACGGGCGAAGCGTCCGGCTCCACCGCCACCACCTTTAGCCCGGGTTTTTTCGCTTTCAGATATTCACCCGCCCCGGTCAGCGTGCCTCCGGTGCCCACGCCGGCGACAAACAGATCAACGGTCCCGTCGGTATCTTCCCAGATCTCGGGGCCGGTGGTTTTCCGGTGCATCTCCGGATTGGCCGGGTTGTCAAACTGGCCGGGAATAAAGGAATTGGGAATTTCTTTGGCTAGCTCCTCTGCTTTGGCAATGGCGCCGGCCATCCCCTTGGCGCCCTCAGTCAGCACAAGCTCGGCCCCGTAGGCCTTGAGCAGGTTTCTCCGCTCAATGCTCATGGTCTCCGGCATAGTCAAAATAACGCGGTAACCGCGGGCCGCCGCCACCGCCGCCAATGCTATACCCGTGTTTCCGCTGGTCGGTTCAATAATGACCGAATCGCGGGTCAACAAACCCTTCGCTTCGGCATCCTCGATCATCGCTTTGGCAATCCGGTCCTTTACACTCCCAGCCGGATTAAAGTATTCCAGTTTACCGATGAGTGTCGCCGTAAGTCCTTGCTTTTTTCCGTAGTTCACCAGTTCCAACAGAGGTGTTTTCCCGATCAATTCCGCTATGCTCCGGTAGATTTTCGCCATCATCCCACACCCTTTTCATTTAATTCATATATGTTTTATATGGTTTATCATACTACGCCTAAATTACCCTGTCAATACTTTTATTTATAATCTTTACCAACCCGGGGATATTTGGGCGCCACTATTGACAGAACCTTGTTTTGATTCTATGATAAATACATATTATTTATATATGAAATGAGTGATACCATGCGCATCTCAGCAAAAGGCCGGTATGCTCTGGCCGCGCTAACATTTATGGCCCAGCGGTATAATAATGGTGAATATATCACCATCCTTTCCATCTCGGAGGATCTTGGCATCTCCAAAATCTATCTGGAACAGGTGTTTTCGCTCTTGAAAAAAGCCGAACTTGTCTTCTCCGCCAAAGGCGCCCAAGGTGGTTACCAACTGGCGCGTACGCCTAAAGAGATCACGGTCCTGGATATCTTATCCGCGGTGGAAGTGTCCTTATTCGAACAGGCGCAGGATACGGTCCCGGAAAAAGCTCCGGAAATTGAAAAGGCCTTGCGGCGGTCGGCCTTTGAAGTCCTGGACCAAAGTATCGAAAAGACATTGAGGGGAATAACCCTGGCCGATCTGGTCAGCGCGGCAGAAAAGTATAAGCAAGACCATACGCTGATGTTTTATATATAACATGCGGAAAGAAGGCCGCCTTTTGTGTATATTCCACAAATCCTTTGATTCAAATCCCGCCTGCACAAGTATATTCCTTGCTTACTTTCTACTGACTCCATAAAGAAAAAAATAAGGGTTCCCCACCTTGCCGGCGCCGGTTAAACCGCCGGGGAAAGAACCCAAAGTCGGGAAGCCCTTATCTATCCTCCTTAGCTACCGCCGGTTGTCCTCTGATCAAATGTTTCCCTGATCCAGTTTGTAATATGATCATCGGTCGCCGCCGGATATTCCAACTGAAGTTTATCGGCTGTTTCCACCGAAAGTCTCCGAAATAGGCTAATCGATGCCAACAACCCCCTTAAGCTGTCTTTCTCATCATATTCGCTAAAAATGTCTTTTAGTTCCTTTAGTGTCCTTTGGTCAATCCATTCATGGAGAAAGCGTCCCCCATGCCAAACATCATAATCACTACCATGGAATGCTTTGGCATGCCATTCCATCATTTGCAGCAGTAGCATTCTAAGCTCATTTTCCCTGGTTTTGGCGGTCCATAATTCTCCCCGTATAATTTGTTTGGCTATATATAGAGAGGCGAAGAAAAACATATTAACAACTTGAACAAAAGCACCCCTATCAATGGGCGAAGTTGATACCGGCTTAAAATCCGCCGGCACTATATGACTGCTTACATTATCCTTGTCCACCAAGACCCTTACTCCCCGATGAAAGTTGTGCGGGGTTATTCCATCCTTGGCCAATTGGTACAGGCTACTACTGGCCAAAAACACTATATCAACCTGATATCCGCCTTCAAATAGAGTAAGACGTTCCGGCTCGCCACTGGAAGTCTGATAAGCAAAGGTTACCCAAATCTTACCGAGGTTTTTCAACCAATCGATATTGTGTAAATAGAAATCACTATTATTTGCATATAAAATAATGTCCAAATCGGCCCATTCATCGGCGGGATGATCAACACGGGCTCTTGACCCCACAATAAAAACAGCTCTTATATCATCTGTTGCTTCGGCCCATTTTGCAAAGGCTCTTTCAAATGTCCGGTAAAAATCATCTGCTTTCATAACAGCAAATCCCCCCCTACCCGCTTTATATTACCATTGTTTATTAATAATTTCAACATTTGCCATTGTCTAAGCTTTTTTTAACTTAACAAATCTATCTCATCTTGTCGCCTTCACTTCTGATCTTCGAGGTATGGCAAGCGGCCATGTTTCACCCATAACCTGGCTTCCACCAGCCTGTGCTCCTGCTCCACATTGAGGCAACTGGTAAGCATTACCCCGTTCTTCCATGCCGAAGTGGATTCAATGACCAGCCCGTCGCCAATATATGTCCCCACATGCCCGCTTATCCAGACAATTTCCCCCGGGGTAATCCTGGAAAAATCCGTAGACGGCTTGCACCTGGCAATCAACTGGTCGGCGGAGAGGTCGGGGACCCCATTGGCTTTGTACTTGGCGCCGCCATGGGCTTTGGTGGGATCCCCGTTCCACCCCCAAAGGATTCCTTTGATTAACCCCACACAATCAAAGGCAAAATAATCCCGGTCGATCAGTTTATATAAAAATTCCCTTCTCGTCTTTGTATACCAAGAAGGATATTGCTTTGTTTTTTCATCAATGAGTTTCCGGGTCACCGGTGAGCCAAAAGTCCCCCACATATAAACGGTTTTATAATTCAAGGTCGCTAATAATTTTTGTAAAAATTCTTCTCTTGTCATTTTTACCCACCCTAAACTGTTAATCCTCACAAAGCTCCATTTTTCCCCAGTAGAAAAGAGACCAATAACTGACTAACGTTGCCGGTCCGGTTGGCCCGGTCTGGGTCATTTATTATTTGAAAGACTATTGTTGTAAAAATAATATTTATTATAACCGTTGGTAGAACCATATTTTTTATCCAGTGGAATCCATGCTTATGATTATTAAAACATACTTATCATATATGTTTTTAAAATTTTTTCTTGACATTTACCCCAAACTGCTATATTATACCTATCAATCATATATATTTTATATGTGTTAGGAGTGGATAAAGCATGACTAGTCTAAAGACCAAAAAGATGATCACCTCCTTTGCCATGCCCATGATGGGTTGTTTAGCTATGCCTGACTTTTACATAGATCGGCGAATGTTACCATTTACTCCCTTTGTTAACTTTTAGTGGTGCAAATGGTGCCGTTCGCCAAAGGCGAACGGCACTTTTTTTTTCAGGCGCTTGGCCAGTCAGGGGTTGGGTCGACCATTTGTTCTATATGGCTTGGCGCGACAAACTCTGAATCTTGACGAACGGAGGAATGACCGATGACCAAGATCAATTTAGCCCTGCCCGCGGCGGCGATCCGGGAGATCCGCATCAATTCGATCACCGGCTATCAAGGAGATGCCGAAGAGCTTGTCAAAGCCGGTGGTTGCGACTTGAAAGATAAGGAACGTTCCTTTAGCCAGTGCATGGGCTGCACAACCTCGAAAGCGGCCTGTATGACCATTCTGATCCAGGATGCCGCGGTGATCAGCCACGGTCCGGTGGGATGCGCCTCCTGCCTTCACGAATTTTCCTTTACCTACCGGGTAAACGCGCCTCTCCGCGGAGTAAAGAAGCCCACCCCCCGGCGGATCTTCTCCACCAATCTCCAGGAAAAGGAGGCCATTTACGGCGGCGGTCTTAAACTGGCCCAGGCCATCCGGGAAGTGCAGAACCGCACCAACGCCAAGGTTATCTTTGTCTTGACCACCTGTGCCTCCGGGATCATCGGCGACGATGTGGAGAGTGTTTGTACGGAAGCCGAGGAAGAACTGGGTATTCCGGTTGTCCCCATTTTTTGTGAGGGTTTTCGTTCCAAGGTCTGGACCACCGGCTTCGATGCGGCTTATCACGCCATCGCCCGCAAACTTATCCCCAAGCCCCAACAGCGGCGGAAAGATCTGATCAACGTGATTAATTTCTGGGGTAGCGATGTCTTTTCCCAGTGGTTTGCCCCGTTTGGTGCAAAGCCCAATTACATCACCCCTTATGCAACGCTGGATAACCTGAAACAGGCCGGTGAAGCGGTAGCGACGGTCCAAGCCTGTTCAACCCTGGGCAGCTACCTGGGGGCCGTCCTCGAACAAGATTTTGGTGTGCCCGAGATTCCGGCCGCTCCCCCCTACGGCATTGCCCAAACCGACCGGTGGTTCCGGGCCCTGGGTCAAATCCTCGGCCAGGAATCGGTAGCCGAAAAGCTGATCGCGGAAAAGAAAAAAGAGTTTTTGCCCAAAATCGAAGCCCTGCGCCGGAAATTGGCGGGAAAAACCGCTTATGTTACGGCCGGAGCGGCCCATGGCCATGCCCTGCTGGCAGTCTTGGGCGAACTGGGAGTAACGCCCTGCGGGGCGGCGATTTTTCATCACGATCCCGTCTACGACAGCGGAAGGCCTGAAAACGATCAGTTGGCCCAGCGCGTGGCCGACTATGGCAATGTGCCCAACTATAATGTCTGCAATAAACAGGAATTCGAGCTGGTCAATGCGCTAAACCGGCTGCGTCCCGATGTCTTACTGGCCCGGCACGGCGGCATGACGCTGTGGGGAGCCAAACTTGGTATCCCCGCCCTTTTGGTTGGTGACGAGCATTACGCCATGGGTTATGAAGGCCTGGTCAACTACGGTGAACGGTTAGTGGAAGTTATGGAAAACGACGAGTTTGTCAAGGATCTCGCTAAACATGCGGTTATGCCCTACACCAAATGGTGGTTGGCGCAGCCCCCCTCTTATTTCCTGAGAGGAGGAACCGGTCAATGAGTAAAGCGGTCGTCATCGAACAGCAACGTTACACTTGCGCCATCGGGGCGCTGCAAAGCGTCGTGGCGATCCCCAGAGCCGTTCCCATCCTCCACGCCGGTCCGGGGTGCGGTGAAATGATCGCCGGTTTTTTTGAACGGTCGGCCGGTTATGCCGGTGGTTCTACCGCACCTTGCACTAACTTTTCCGAAAAAGAAGTGGTCTTCGGCGGGATTAACCGGTTGCGGCAAATCATCGGCAATACCTATAAAGTGCTGGACACCGATTTGCAAGTGGTGCTGACCGGCTGCACCGCCGCTATTGTCGGCGACGATGTCGACAGTCTGGTCGCTGAATTCGCCGCCGAAGGAAAACCCATCGTCACGGTGGCCACCGCCGGTTTCAACGCCACTAACTTTGAAGCCCACAGCCTGGTGGTGAAAGCCATCATCGATCAATATGTCCGCCGCTTTGAAGCGGAAAACAAACCGCGCTCGAGTAAGAATACGGTCAATCTACTGGCCTCCATTCCGTACCAGGATCCGTTCTGGAAAGGTAACCTGACCGAATATAAACGGCTCCTGGCCGGACTGGGACTAAAGGCCAATGTCCTGTTCGGACCCGAATCAGGCGGGGTGCGAGAGTGGCAGTCCATCCCCAAAGCCAACTTCAACATTCTGGTTTCGCCATGGTACGGCAAGCCCATCGCCGATCACCTTAAAAACCGGTACGGGCAAGATTATACCTGGTTCCGCCATATCCCAATCGGAGCCAATGCCACCGGGGCCTTTCTGGATCAGGTTCTGGAATTTGCCCTGCAGCAAGGGGCGGAGATTGATGAACAAAAGGCCCGTGCCTTCATCCAGCACGAAGTGGCTGCCTATTACGAGGAGATTGAAAACCTGGCCACTTTTCTCTTGGAGTTCCGGTACGGCCTGCCCAACCATGCGCACATCCTGCATGATGCGGGCTATGTGCTTGCCCTCACCAAGTTTCTCCTCCATGAGGTGGGAATTGTCCCGAAAGAACAGTTTATCACCGACGGCACCCCCGAAGAATTTCAGGAGGCCATCCGTGCCGACTTAAAAAGAACCAGTAACAAACGGGAAATCCCCCTCTTTTTCGAACCCGATGCGGGGAAAGCCCAGGCGCTCCTCCGGGGGATCCGGCACAAAGGCAGGGGGCTGATCATCGGAGCGGGCTGGGACCGGGAACTGGCCCGGGAAAAGGGTTATGACTTTCTCTCCGCCGCTTTGCCTAGCCCCTACCGTCTGGTCATGACCACCAACTATGCCGGATTCAGCGGAGGCCTCCGGGTGATTGAGGATATTTACCATATGGTCCTCTCTACCTACGCCTAGGAAGTCCCGGAGGGCCGGACACCGACCGCAGTAGTTGACCCAAGAGAGCAAAACCGGCCACTATAAGGCGGACATAAACAAAGGAGGATGTCCATGATCGCAACTTTCGACAACCTACAGAAAAAGCACCCCTGTTTTGCCGTGGGGGCAAAAAACAATAAAGGCCGTGTTCACCTGCCGGTTTCCCCCGGTTGCAATCTCTTCTGTAATTTTTGCCGGCGTGACTTCAACACGACCGAGCATCGTCCCGGTGTGGCGTGGGGAATCATTACCCCGGAAGAAGCGGTGGAAGTTGTGCGGAAGGCGGTCGCGCTATGTCCGGAGCTCACCGTGGCCGGGGTAGCCGGCCCCGGCGATCCACTGGCCACGCCCCATGCCCTGAACACCTTCCGTCTGCTCAAACCGGAATTTCCCGGGTTGATCAAATGTCTGAGCACCAACGGCCTCTTACTTCCGGACCGGGCTACGGAGCTTATGGAGATTGGCATTGACAGCCTGACCGTTACGGTCAATGCGGTTGATCCGGATCTCCAGACCCGGATCTGTGCCGGCCTGATCTACCATGGTAGACGCTATACGGGGCGGGCCGCAGCCGAACTGCTGATCCACAACCAGCTGGCCGGCATTGAAAAACTGGCAGCCGCAGGGACGACGGTCAAGGTTAACACGGTCCTCATCCCGGAGATCAATGCCGGGCATGTGCCGGTGGTGGCCAAAACCGTGGCCGCCCACGGCGCCAAAGTTTTAAACATTATCCCCCTTCTTCCCCAGCACAAACTGAGCTGGTGCAGTGCGCCCGGCTGCGACCTGATCCGCCAGGCCAGAGCAGCAGCCAGCCCACCTTCTCCCACGGCTGAAACATAAGGCCGAAAGCGCCCACCGGGAAAAGGCGTCCCACCATTGGCTGCGTGAACGGTCCGTTGTCCGTCGCCTACGGCGGGGGTAGCGGAGCAACATGGGCAAAGGGAGCAGCGGCAGGAGATAAGGTTTGGGAGGTGGTTTACGCTTTGCGTGACTGTAAACGGTAAACTCTGCCCGATGGCTTGAATGGCTTATTTTCAATTTTAAAAGGAGGAATACTTATGGCCAACGGTTTGACAAAACCCGTGTATCACTTTGATACGCTGCGACTGCGGGCGGGCTACGAGCCCAACGCCCACCAATATGCCGTCTCGCCCCCGATTTATCAGACCGCATCCTTTGATTTTCGTGATGTGGAACATGCGAAAGCGCTGTTCAGTCTCGGTGAAATCGGGAACATCTATACCCGGGTTGGTAACCCGACGGTCACTGCCCTGGAGCAACGCGTGGCCGCCCTGGATGGCGCAAGCGGGGCAATTGCGCTGGCCTCCGGCATGGCCGCCATCAGCTATACCCTGCTGAACATCGCCGAAGGCGGTGGCCGGATCCTCGCCTCCCCTTACCTTTATGGGGGGAGCACGGACAGTTTTAAGAAAATCTATCCCAAGTTCGGGATCACCATCGACTTGGCCCGGAACATCGAAAACCCGGAAAAACTGGCCACCGAGATCAGGCCCGATACAAAGGCCATTTTTGTGGAGAGCATCAGTAATCCTAACGCGGTACTCTTGGATCTTGACGCCATTGCCAAGGTCGCCCATGAGCATGGTATCCCATTGGTGGTGGACAATACTGTCGCCACCCCTTATCTGTACAATCCCATTGCCCACGGCGCCGATGTGGTGATCTATTCAGCCACCAAAGGTCTGAGCGGGCACGGAAATGTCATTGCCGGCCTGGTCCTGGAAAGCGGCAATTTTAACTGGCAGACTGAGAAATTCCCCCAATTTGCCGAGGAATATTACACCCTGCGGGATCCGGAGGGCAAAAAGCGCAGCTTCCCGCAGGTCTTTCCCGAGTTCCCCTTTACGGCGAGGATCCGCTTCAACTACCTGAACTATTTCGGCGCCGCCCTTTCCCCGTTCAACGCGTATTTGGTCCTCCTCGGCCTGGAAACCCTCTCCGAACGCCTGGCCAAACAGGTCCAAAATGCCCAAACCCTGGCCGAGTATCTGAGTACCCATCAAGCAGTGGAGTGGGTCCGCTACCCGGGCCTGCAAAGCAGCCCCTACCATGCCCTGGCCAAACGGGATTTTCCTAAGGGAGCCGGCGGGATCCTCTCCTTTGGCTTCAAGGGCACGGAGGCCCAGCGGGAAGCCTTTCTCAATGCGGTGCAACTCTTCCACTACCACGTCAACATCGGCGACGCCCGCAGCCTGATCGTCAATTCCCCGCAGACCACCCACCACGAACTGGAGCCCGACGAAAAGAAACTGGCCGATCTGCCTGAAAACCTCATCCGCATCTCCGCCGGGCTGGAAAATCCAAACGACCTGATCGCCGATTTGGAACATGCCTTTAAAAAGGCCTATGAAATTGATTAAGACAAGGAGTGGTGAACTGATGAAGAGAGTTACTAAAATAGTCGGCACCGTCGCGCTCTTTCTCCTGTTGGCTGCTTTTTTTTCCGGCTGGTTTGGCGCCAAAGACAGCAAGGAACAGACCAGTCGCCCGGCCGGCACTGCTGCTCTCTACAAGTTCGGAAAAATTGATATTCCGGGCAAGGAAGGTTCCCTCTGTGCCGCGCCGATCTATATCGCCTATGAAAAAGGGTTTTACGCCGAGGAAGGCTTTGAAGTCAATCTGATTACGGCCAATACGGAAACGCGCAAGATCGGCCTGAACAACGGAACAATTCCGATTGTCAACGGTGACTTCCAATTCTTCCCTTCCATTGAAAACGAGGTGAAGGTAAAAGTGGTGGACGGTCTTCACTTTGGTTGCATTAAGTTACTTGTGCCCAATAATTCACCCATCTACAGCGCCAAAGATCTGCGAGGCAAAAGGATCAGTGTCGACGAGATCGGTGGCACACCCCATCAGGTGGCCGCAGTCTGGCTGGAAAAGAACGGGATCTCGGCCAAACCGGAGGATAGGCAAGTTACATTCTTACCCTTCTCCGACGGTAACCTGGCGGTGGAAGCGCTGAACAAAGGTGAAGTGGATGTGGCGGCCCTGTGGGATCCCTTCGGTTCGGTTCTGGAGAAGACCGGGAACTACCGCGTTATTCTTGATATTGCCACCGATGAACCCTTCGCCGACAAATTTTGCTGTTTCCTTTACGCCTCCGAGAAGCTGATCAAGGAAGAACCCGACAAGGTGGCCGCGCTCCTGCGGGCCTATCACAAAGCCCAGAACTGGATCGCCGCCCATCCCGAAGAAACGGTGGATATTATTATCAAAGGCAAGTATTCCCAAATTGAAGACAGAGAACTGGCCATTAAGCTGATTAAAAGTTATGCCTACCCCACGACCGAAGACCGGGCGGTCAAACCGACACAAGTCCGCGACAATGTACGCTATTTTGCCGAGCAACTCTATAGTATCGGGTATCTGACCACTGACCCGGAAACCTTCACTAATCATGCCTATGCTGAGATCGACATCACCCTGGGCAAATAAAAGCTAGGGAAACCCGTCCGGTGGCCCCGGGCCGCCGGACAGGGACAATTAAAAGGAGGCACTCCGCGATGGATGATTTACCAGACATTCTTCCTGCCCGGCCCCTGTTCCCGGCCGGCCAGAAAAAACAGCTGCCCCCGGAAGAAAGACGGATCCCGATGAAACAGTGGGGTGTTCATTTTACTTTGACGCTTCTTGGTTTTGCCGTGGCCATCGCCGTTAACCGGTGGGTCAAACAGACAGCCAATGTGGTAATCAAAACCTATACCGTCGCCGGTTTCCCGCTTACCTTTAACACCCTTTACCGGCTGATCATCGGTGGGCTCCTTTTGTTCTACGCAGTTTCCGGCCTCTTTTCTTATTCCGATCCTGAACGCCGGAACAAGTTTACCAGCCGTGCTCCTTTCCGCTTGGTAATGGGACTCGTCCTGGCGGTTTGGGATATCTTGGGGACAAAACTACTGTTGCTACCGCAGCCGTTCTTTCCGGGGCCGGCCAAAATCCTCGAGCCGTTCCTGATGGAAGCCAACTTTATCTGGGAAAACATCCTCTATTCGCTCAGACTTTTTGCCGCCGGCTTTACGCTGGGGGTCATCCTCGGCATCGGCACGGGAATCCTGATCGGTTGGTTTCCCAAAGTGTATTACTGGTTCTACCCCCTTTTAAAAATGACCGGTGTGATTCCGGCCGTGGCCTGGATGCCCTTTGCTCTGACCCTGTTTCCCACTCCCTTTTCCGCCGCGGTATTTCTAATTGTCATTTGCGGCTGGTTCTCCATCGCCTCCCTGACCGCCCAGGGCATCCAATCCACGCCCAAAGCCCTGTTCGAAGTGGCAAGGACCCTCGGGGCCAAAACACCCTATCTGGTGTTCCGTGTGGCGATCCCCCAAGCCATGCCGGAGATCTTTACCGGGATCGCCAACGCCAATGGCTTCGCCTTTACCACCCTGGTGATGGCGGAAATGATGGGGCAGCCCGGCGGGTTGGGCTATTACATCAACCTCAGTAAAGTCTGGTCGGCTTACTATAAAGTATTCGCCGCCATCCTGGTCATGGCGATCCTGTTCAGCTTGATCATGAAAATAATCGGACTGGTCAGGGCGCGTGTCCTGCGCTGGCAGAAAGGATGGGTCAAAGAATGAATAAAGAGTCCTCGGCGAGCAGCGATGGAATTCTGAAGATTGAAGAGGTCAACCGTACCTATTACGACGATGACGGCCACCGGGTGGAAGCCCTGCAAAAGATCAATCTGTCGGTACGGCGGGGCGAATTTCTCTCGATCATCGGTTCCTCAGGCTGCGGGAAGACAACGCTCTTACGGTTGATTGCCGGCCTTGATCAGCCGGAAAGCGGACGGCTGACCCTGAACGGTAAACCAATTACCGGCCCCGACCCGCAGCGGGGTTATGTTTTTCAACAGGGCGGCCTTTTCCCCTGGCTGACCGTGGAGAAGAATATCGCCGCCGGGCTGAAAGCCCGCGGTGTTTACCGGCAAAACAAGGACCTTGTGGCCTACTTTATTCAACTGGTTGGTCTACAGGACTTTGCCAAATCTTATCCTCACCAAATAAGCGGCGGGATGGCCCAGCGGGTGGCCATTGCACGGGCCTTAATCAATAACCCGGACGTATTGTTACTGGATGAACCCATGGGAGCCCTCGACTCTTTTACCAGAGCCGACCTTCAGGATAAACTTCTGGAGCTGCACCGGGAAAACAAAACCACGATGCTTTTGGTTACTCACGATGTGGACGAAGCCATTTATCTCTCCGACCGCATCGTCATCATGACACCCCGTCCCGGCCGCATCAGTGAAATCCTGGAAGTCAATCTCCCCCATCCGCGTCACCGGGGCGGCACGGAGTTTCTTCATCTCCGCCGGAGGATCTTGGAGAAACTTCATCTGGCCAGCGCCATGCCCCCTCCGGAGTATACGATTTAGAAATTTTACCGAGTTAGGAGGTTCAAGCCACATGTGTGACAAAACGAGGCAAATTGCCATTTACGGCAAAGGCGGGATCGGGAAATCCACCACCACCCAAAATCTCACCGCCGGACTGGCCGAAAGGGGCAAAAAAATAATGGTGGTTGGGTGTGACCCCAAGGCCGACTCCACACGGCTTCTATTGGGCACCCTCGCCCAGCGCACCGTCCTTGACACCATTCGGGAAACGGGCGATGAACCGGATCTGGATCAGATTGTCCGTACCGGTTTTGCCGGGATCAAATGCGTGGAATCGGGTGGTCCCGAACCCGGTGTCGGCTGTGCCGGACGTGGGATCATTACTTCCATCGGCTTACTGGAACAACTGGGCGCCTATACCGAAGACCTGGATTATGTCTTCTATGACGTCCTGGGGGACGTAGTCTGTGGTGGCTTTGCCATGCCCATCCGTGAAGGCAAGGCCCAAGAGATCTATATCGTAGCCAGCGGTGAGATGATGGCGCTCTACGCCGCCAACAATATCGCCAAGGGTATTGCCAAGTTTGCCCGGAAGGGCGGTGTGCGGTTGGGCGGCATTATCGGTAACAGCCGCAATGTGGACCGGGAGATCGACTTGCTACGGGCTTTCGCCGCGGAGCTCGGCACCCGGCTGATCTACTTTGTCCCCCGGGATAATGTGGTGCAACGGGCCGAAATCAACCGGAAGACAGTAATTGAATATGCCCCCGATTCATCGCAGGCCAATGAATACCGGCAGCTGGCCCAAGCCATCGACGAAAACACCCGTTTTTCCATCCCCAAACCGATCTCCCAGGAACGCTTGGAGGAAATTCTACTGGAATATGGATTGATGGAGACCATCCAGAATGATTACCGGATTTAACAACCGGCGGTCGACCTAAGTTGACCGCCGGTCATGAATACCTATTTTTCATTAAGCAACTTTTTTGGACTCTTCAAGTACAGCGCCTTATCATCAACCGCCCGCATCGTCGCCAGAATTCCGTCAAGATGGTCATATTCATGCTGCAATCACTCTAATAAATCACCTTCCAGTTTCAGTTCGTTGTCACGAAAGTCCAGATCTTTAAACTGAATTATACATCTTTTATGGCGCTGAACCCTCACCAGGAGACCAGGAAGGACATGCAGTTGTCCAAGACCTCCATCCGTTCGTCATCGGGAAAATGCAAGACGGGGTTGATGAAGACGACAGGCTCATTGATCTCATTTAGATTAAATTTTAAAGACGCGATCTGCGGGGTGGCAATTGCCCGCCCCATCCCATACTTTTTCCGGAAATCGATCAGGGTATCATGCAAATCTTGGACAACCTCTTTGAGCATACCAATTTCTGGCTCATCAAGACTTAGCTTTTTTTAAGTTTCGCCAGTAACTTTTTGCCCCTCGCCACCATAGCCGGGCTTCCGGTTTCGATTGCTTCCTCCAATATTTCAATGACCTTATTCCTGTACTTCTTGTCATTATGACCAATCCGGGCCAGAGCCTCCAGGGCATTAACCTTTACAATCTTACTCTTACTGTTTTCCAGCCAGGAAAGTAGAATTTCGATCACCGCAGTTTTCTCCGCGTTGGTAAGCTCTATATAAGTAAACATTAACGCGACATGCCACCTTACTTCCTGCTGCTCGATCTTTGTCAGCTCGTTGATTAACTCATTCTTGTATGGCATTAAATATTCGGGGTGTATCTTTGAAACCTTTTCAATCACATCCGCCGCCCGCATGCGCACTAGCGGATCATCACTTTTCATTCCCCGGAAGACTTCCCCAAAGAGAGCGGGGTTACCGAGGAGCTCAGCGACAACCTCATCCGCCTTGCCAATTGAACGCAAATCTCCGCCTTTTAGTTTTTCTAAAATTCCACTGTTTTCCCTGTTCACCATGGCCCGCTTCTCATCTCCATCTTTTTCCCCTGATACATACAGCATCTACCAGACTATTATAAACTAAGGGTTTCTGACATCGTCATTCGCCGGGTCGCAGTCGGGTGAAAACGAGCACGTCTGGATGCGGTCCTCCGCGTTCATTGTTTATCCGGAAAGAGGTTCCACATGTGGTTCAGTGGTCCGCTCCCCTTCCCCAGATCGAGCATCGCCCGCAAGGCCCCAGAGATAAATTCCTTTGCCGCCTGGATTGCCGCTTCCAAGTCCATTCCCTCTGCGAGCCCGGAAGCAATGGCACTCGATAAAGTACAACCCGTGCCGTGCGTATTGGGGTTGTCGATCTTATCCCCGATGAACCAACGGTACTTGTGATCCCAATACAACAGATCATTCGCATCGTTTATATGGTGTCCACCCTTGCACAGAACGGCACAGCCATATTCCTGGCTGATAATCTCCGCTGCTCTGATCATATCGGCTTCATTTTCAATCGGGATTTGGGCAAGGATTGAGGCCTCGGGGATATTGGGCGTCAGGACCACCGCCAGCGGGAAGAGGCGTTTCTTCAACGTCTCCACGGCATCATCCTGCAACAGCTTCGACCCGCTGGTCGAGACCATAACCGGATCGACCACAATGTTCCTGGCCTGATAAAAGCGGAGCTTATCCCCGATGGTTTCGATCAGCCGGGCCGAAGATACCATGCCGATCTTTACGGCATCGGGATAGATATCGGTAAAAATACAGTCCAACTGCTTCCCTAAAAACTCCGGCGTAACCTCCATAATATCGACAACGCCGGTGGTGTTCTGGGCGGTCAGCGCCGTAATCGCACTCATCGCATAGACGCCATAGGCGGTCATGGTCTTAATATCCGCCTGGATGCCCGCGCCGCCGGAGGAATCGCTCCCGGCGATCGTTAAAGCTGTTTTCACATTCATCCACCCTCCACGAAAGCATCTCCTGGAACGTTTTTTCCCATATGCTTTTTATAACTTCATTACTTTTGATCAAAACAAGTTTTCCCGTTCACAACCTTTCCCGCGCTGCTTGTTGTAAAAACGTATCGAAATCGGCGAGCTTCTCCAAGTAGAGATCGCTGATCTCCTTGATCTTTTCCTGATCACCCGCGCTGAAAGGATCAAACACACCAACCGTCCGGAAACCGGCTTTCTTCGCCGTCTCCAGCGCATAGAGCGCATCTTCAAACACCCAGGTCTCTTCGGGCCGGGTTCCCATATACGCGGCGGCCGTCAGGTAAATGTCGGGCTGATCCTTACCCGCTCCGATCTCCGTACAGGTAAAGATCCGGGCAAAACAATCCATAATCTTCAGCCTTTTCAGCGCTCCTTCGACCACCCGCCGGTCACTGGAGGTCGCCGCCACCATTTTGATCCCGGCTTCCTTCATCGCTTTCAGGAACCCGCCGGCCCCTTCCTTCAGCGGTACCTGCTGAAAATAGAAATCTTCAATTGTGCGGTTGATCCCCGCAATAATGGCCTCGACCTCCCACTCCGAAAGGTAGCGTTCCTTTAAAAAGGCGGCCCCTTGTTGCATGCTCATCGTAAACATGGTTTTGCCAAGGCCTTTTTCCGCTTCAATCCCCATGCTGTGCAAAAAAACCTCGGCCGCCTGTTCCCAGATGGGGATCGAATCGAGGATCGTCCCGTCCAGGTCAAATATCGCGCCGGCAATCATCTTCCCACCATCCCCCGGGCAGTCGCGTACATCAACTTTCCTTTTCCCCATAATCAATTTCCCTTGACCGTAATGCTCAATCCTACCGTTTACTTTTCGCGGCGGCCGGTTGATGCGCTTTCCAGGCGCTAACAAGCGCCATGGCAGCCGCTTTGGGGTCATCCGCCTCCGTCACAGCCGTAACCACAAAGAAGCCGTCAACGCCGGTTTGGGCCAGCGGAGGGATGTCGACCAGTTTCACCCCGCCCCCCACAACCACCGGGAGGGGGCTGATGCGGGCAAGTTCGGCAAGTTCGTCAAAACTTCTGGTGATCACTTTACCATCCGGGCCAAGTCCGCAATCGGGTTTCGTCGGGGTTTCATGGACCGGTCCGGCGCCGAAGTAGTCAATCTGTGAAATATCGGCGGTCTTGACGTAGTCAAATAAATCATGGGTCCGCGCGGACAAGCCGACAATGGAATCTTCCCCCAGGTATTCCCGGCAAACCTCGACGGGAATATCAGATTGCCCGACATGGATCCCGTCAACTTTGATCCCTGCCTTGCGCGCCGCCAGGACAACATCAAGGCGGTCATCGACGAGCAGTGCGACTTCGCCGGCCTTGCCGGCTGCGGCAATCACCTGCGCGGCTTGGCGGGTCAACTCGATCAGTTCGCGCGCCGAAGCAACCTTGGAACGGATCTGCACACAGGTAAACCCGGCCGCAACGGCATCCTTGACCATGGACGCCACCGGCCGGCCTTTGGTATTCTCGGGGCCTACCACCAGGTAGGCTGAAATGTCAAGCTTTTTGCGGATGCTCATTTTCTCCTCCTAAAATCTTATTGATCTTCTCGACTTTGGACGTCATCATGTTTGTAAACCCCGGGCGAACATCGGCCTTCAGCACAACTTCCGTGCGGATCCCCTTGTTGGCCAGCACGAAAGTGGCCTCCTTCACCACCTTCATCACCTCGTCCCAGGGGCCTTCAATCTCCGTGAACATCGCCGTCGTCCGGTTCGGCAACCCCGACGCCCGGATTACCTTTACCACTTCTGCCACTTCGGCGGCGAGTTCATCCCCGATGCCAAACGGGGCAATAGACACGGCCACTAACGTATTCATCCCTCAAACCTCCTCGATTTCAAATGGATTGTCCGCGATCTCCGCCGCGGTCGCCTTATAGAGTTCATCCAGGAAATACACCTGGAAACTGCCGGGGCCATCCGCCCGCTTTTCCGCACGCTTCCCGGCCAAATTGTAGACGGCCGTCGCCGTGAGCGCAGCAATAAACGGCGTGGCGGCGGTGGCATACACCGCGACGACTCCCCCCAAGGAACAGCCCGACCCGGTAATCTTGGGCATGAAGTGCGACCCGCCATACGAATAGGCGATGATTGAACCATCGGTGACCAGATCGGTCTCTCCGGAGACCGCCACCGCCCCGCCGGTCCACTTGGCCAGTGCGACGGCCGCCGTCTTGGCCGCGTTGACCGGATCGGTGGAATCAACCCCGCGCACCTTGGAGACGGCCGTTCCCCCGGCCAACTCCCATAACCCGGCCAGGGCAATAACTTCCGAGGCATTTCCCCGGATGATCGTGGGTTTATACTCCTTGAACAGCCGTAACAACTTAGTCCGCATTGTGCCGATCCCGACGGCGACCGGATCCAGCACCCACGGCTTGCCGGTTTCGTGCAGCGCTTTAGCGACATGCGGCAAGGTCTGTTCGTAGACCGGCAGCAGGGTCCCGACGTTGATATACAAAGCGCTGCCGGCTTTCGCCAAAAATTCGCCCTCATCGGGCAGATAAACCATCGCCGCGGAACCCCCGACGGCCAGTTGCGCATTGGCGACGAAATTAATCGTTACCGTGTTGGTGATCGACCCGGCCATCGGATTCGTCCGCCTGACGGTTTCCACGGCCTGCCTAATCTCCTCTTGGATCTCCTTTTTCGTCATCTCCGCTCCATCCTTTCTCTAGGCATTACCAGCAGATTATTGCTTACCCTTGAGGGACCAACAACCTCCGCCCTTTTTCCGGCAGTTAAGGCAAAAAAATGCTTGCCCCATAGGCAAGCATCATTCAATCCGGTTTTGCTTCCCTACGACAGTGTTAACTGACAGGTTCAAAGGGTCAGGTTTTACCTTCTCAACTCCGAGGAGTTCCCCCGCAACATATTCAATTTTTCAATTGACTTTATACTACTACTGGCTGCCGTCTTTGTCAAGTTTGGTCTTCGAAGGCCCTTGCAATGCTTTATGTTTTGTAATAATAGAATTTCGCGAATCCGAGTAAACGCTGGGCATTGCAAATTCTTACCAAAGTAATTGTAGCCGGTTTAAGTCAATCTCTTCCGGAGTCAGCCCATCATCAAAACAATGCTTCCCCCTTCGGCCGAAAGCGGCAAACATATCACAGGAGAAGCTGTTTTACCATTTGGAAAATTTGTTCTTGCCGCTCCCTCGGGAGCTGATTGACATATTTCTCCAGGTATAATCGGACTACCTGTTCCCCTTCGGATAAATCTACAGCTTGAATCGGCGAATGAAATGGGTGTCTTTTAATCATTGCCGCTATCTCAATATCGCCAAGGGTATTAAGCAGCGAAATAAATTCCTCTTCCTTTAGTTGCCCATCAAGTAATACATCCTCAAGATCATCAAAGGATTTCACTTTTTCCTTTATTAGTTCCAATTTATCCGATGAATACCGGCAGCTGAGCAACTCTTCGATTAACTTTCTGTATTCTTCATCCTCCATTTTGACACCGGATTCAAATTGGATTTTCGGTTCTAAATCCGGAGTAACCGGTGTTATAAATACTTTGTTCAGGGTATTCAATTTTAGCGCATTTTCTATAACCGGTGCGATCTTCGGCAAACTTCTTTCAACATAGCTTTGGAGCGAAAGATTTGTAATCTTCAATTCTTCAAACATATCCTCCATCGCCTTCTGCAGAATTGACATAAGGGTATCATGATCATAGCTAAGTAATTTTATATATAAACTCTGAAGATCTTCCGGCGTAATCCTTAGTTCCCTAATGTTACGGTTAGCAAGAGCGCATCCCAAAGCCGCTGTTAACACATGTTCAAAAATATTAATCAATAAATCCGCATACCCTTTGTCATATCCGTAAAGAAGATGATGAATGTTCTCCGCTGCAAAATTCAGGCAAAATTCGTTCTCAAGGTATAAACGCTCAAGGTATTTTTGGATAAATTCGACTCCTGCCAAGTCGTCAACAGGGTGGCAAAGCTGATAATCGATAGAAGCAGGGAAATCATGAGCTTCATACTCCCGGTTGTATGCCTTAAAGAAAATGCCAATGCCATTTTCACTAAGGGTGGAATTATAAGAATGATTTAGTGTATCCAGTTTGTTCTTTTGAACCATATTATAGATCCACTTTGCCGCTTGAAATCTGGTATGAACTAATTTCTTGCCCCGCTCATACAACTCAGCGATCTTTACTGTTTTTAACTCGGCTGCCGCCTGGTCCGGATCCGGTAAAGACTTCAAGTATAGTCCTATTGAATAAAGATTAGATTGCATAATCCTTTCGGCAAGCTCTACCCTTATCGAACTGCTTGCACCCATATTATATCTTCCACATTTATCTGCCAAAAGACTAATACATTGTAATTGAATCTGCTCTAAATCATACGCATTCAAAAGTCCACCGTTATATGCCTCCCGTAAAATGGAATTAAAGTAGAATTCGCCACTTAATTTATTCCCATCGATGATGGACCGCTTTTTAAGCTTCGCCATCGCCATTATCCTCCTCTTCATTATCCTCTGCATAATCCAGGGCATATCCGGATCGCAAATTGCGGGCCATTTTTTCAAGTTCCCGTCCTGATAATAATTCCAAGGATCCCTGACATTTACCATCAAATGATTTTTTCATAAATTTAATAAGTTCATCGTCGCTTATTAAGTCCAGAGTTTCATTTTTATAAAAATAAAAAACTTCAATTAACCCATGAAGTGTTTCCACGTAGTTTTGCCTGGAAAGATGAGGAGAATCGCAAAACACTTTAATTATTTTATCAATTACACCCCCGCCAAATTCGATACGTCCATATCTTTTTAAGGATAAAGTTCTCGTTTCAACCAGTTCAAGAGCATCTTGAGGGGATAAAGATAATCCAAACTGAGAAGTAAAATCATTACATTTTAAAATTTCATCAACAGCTTGTTTTTGGATCAGGGATGAAAATACATTCATAACCTCAAATGGCAAGAGAATCCTCCGCCAAATAGGAAAATAAAAACAAGCATTTTTTTAAATACACCCAGTCAATAGTCTATGAAAATGTCAGTAAAAAGCCTTAGTTTTATTCCGTGAAAATGTCACCATGGGTTTTTTGCAAGAATTAGATTTCCACGTACAAGATCCTATTGTAAAAACGGGCCCAAAAGGGTATGATGTCAGTGGTAACCTATGCCCAGGCCCTTGTAGAATCGAAGAGAGCTTCTAGAATCTCTCTGTCCGATTCATCGTAAAAGGGTCTGGGTCTATTTATTTGTGGCCGTTTCCAAGGATGGTCTGGCGCTGGTCGTG
>JAAYHY010000161.1 GCA_012735135.1 Bacillota bacterium
GTCAATAGCGTCCAAGGGCGGAAAAACCAACGTAAAGTAGAAAATTGAAAGATAGAAAATAGATTAATCCTTAATAAAAAAGCCAGAAAAAAATGGGCCAGAAAAAGAACCACACTGCTGACGACAATCCCTTTGGTGATCGGGATGTACTCACGGTATAAAAAATAGCGTAAATTTTCGAGATGCCGCTTCATTTTGGATAAAACAACCCCCGTCCACAATTTTCACAAACCGTCAGTTCGGCGCTGCCCCTTTTCACCTTCTCCAAAACGGCAGGGGGGAGAATCATATGGCAGAAACCACAAAGGCCGTTCTCCACGGGAATCATCACGATTCCCTTTAGCGCGTTGGCGGAACGCCGGTAGAATTCTTTTAAGTTTTCAGGTAAAGCCTGTTCCAAACTACTAAGCTCTTTTTCCAGCTCCGCACGTTGCTCCTGCAAGGAATTGACCCGCTTTGTCTCCGCTTCGATGGCGGCCTCCAACTGTCTTTGCAGTTTAGTTTTTTTCTTTTGAGCCAGGGCTAATTCCGCTTCTTTGGCCTCCAGCTGATAAAGGTGGTCAAGGATCTTTTCCTCCCGGTCCGCCTTGGCCTTCTGGTATTCGGCTATTCTCCGCTGCAGTTGGGCCAATTCTTTGGGCGCCGAAATTCTCCCGCTGTACAACGTAGTCTCGAGTTCACCAAGTTGTGCTTCGAAAAGCCGGCACTCCTCTTCCAACTGCCGGTTTTCCCTTTTCAACCGGGCGCATTCTTGCTCCAGGCTTTCCGCCGCCGTCTCCGCCTCCCGTACCCGGTCTCGCAAGCCGGCAATGGTCTTTTCCCTTTCCGGGTCGGCAATGGCCCCTTCACAAGCAGCCAAACGGCGCCGGGCTTCCTGATATTGATATAATAAGCCTAACTCCTTATTATTACCCATCATCCCATTAACTACGGATGGCGCCCAGCAGATCCTTATAGGTATCGATATCCATCCCGATCTCGGATCTCCGGGCGACAATATCGGAGCCTTTCTCCTTCGCGCACTTCACACAGCGTTTGGTTTCCGGTAAAGCCTCCAAGCGCTCCGCCGAAATTTCTTTCCCGCAAAGCTCGCACTTTTTGCCCATTTTACGAAACCCTCCTTCAGTAGTCCTGGGTAGTAACCCGCAGGCCACCAGGTCTGTGTTTTTATTCAAACAGACTAAAACAAAGTGTAGGGTTTAATCTTCTTTTCACTAAGATAAATCCGGGCTTTAAACTCGGGCGCCAGCAGGGAATTCTGCTCTAAATATGCTTTGATCCGGTTTAAACCCAACGCCTCAATGGTGTGGTGTCCTACCTCCACGAGCGTCAGGCCGATCTGTTCGGCATAAAGAAAATCATGATAACCCAGATCCGAGGTGATCAATACTTCGGCCCCTTTGCGTTTAGCTTGACCCATATATTTACCGCCACTGCCACCGATCACCCCAATTTTCTGTGCATAATCGCGGGGAGCACCCCCGTAGCGCAGGGTTTCTTCCCCGCACATGGCTTTTATATCCGCCAACAAATCGGGAAAGCTCTTTGGCTCAGCCAACACACCGACCCGGCCCAGACCGGCGCGGCCACCCTTTTGGGCGACCGGATAGAGGTCGTAGGCCACCTCCTCGTAGGGATGGGCTGCCAACATGGCCTTAATAACGGGTTCCCGCTTCCAGGCCGGAATAATGGTCTCAAGGCGCACCTCGGAAACGGAGGCGACTTCCCCCGTCACACCCAAAAAAGGATTGGTTCCGGGGCGGGGAAGAAAGGTGCCGACCCCCGGTGTCCGGAAAGTACAGTGGCTGTAATTGCCGATCCATCCCGCTCCCGCCTGCGTTAGCGCCGTAAAAACCTGGTCCACATAATCCTCAGGCACAAAAACTACCAGTTTGAAATAGACCCCGGCTCCCTCCTCCACCGGTTCCAGCCGGGTCAACTGCAAAAGCTCGGCCAAGTATTGGTTTAACCCGTCGGCGGCCCGGTCAAAGTTGGTATGCAATGAATAGACAATAAAACCCCCGGCCAAAAGCTCCTCCCAGACATCTCCCCCCGGACGGTCAAAACGGAGGTTATGGAGGGGCTTGAAAATCAGGGGGTGATGCGTCACAATAAAGTTGGCTTCTTTCTGCCGGGCTTCTTCCAAAACTGCTTTGGATAAATCCAAAGCCAGTAACAGGCCGGAGACCTCCCGGTCCAAACGGCCAACCTGTAAACCCACGTTATCCCATGATTCGGCGAGCGCCAACGGGGCCAATTCTTCTAAGATGGCGGCGATCTCCCTCACGGTCGGCAACTTCGTAATCACCTTCTGCTTTAACTTTGGGTAAATTTCTTTTTATAATAAATATAAGCTTAGGACTGTACATAATAACTTTTATTTTATTATTTTCGAGGTTGTCTTCGCATTTCCTGCTTGGACGCTAATCTTTTCACAGTTGATTACATTATTTACCAATACAGCGTAACCCTGTCCGGACAGGAATTCCACTGGATAAAAAGAAAAAGTGGCAAGCTTCCACTTTTCTCCTCTGCGGTTATTTTTATGGTGGGCCCACCTGGATTCGAACCAGGGACCGATCGGTTATGAGCCGACTGCTCCACCGCTGAGCTATGGGCCCATAAAAATTTGGCTCCCCGAGTTGGATTCGAACCAACAACCGCCCGGTTAACAGCCGGGTGCTCTACCGTTGAGCTATCGAGGAGTTTCTTGCGCAAAAAATATTATACCCCCTTTTGCTTTATCCGTCAAGACCTTCCGGCCTTTACTCTAGAAAATCCTTCAGTTTCTTACTCCGGCTGGGGTGACGAAGCTTACGCAAAGCCTTGGCTTCAATCTGCCGGATCCGTTCCCTGGTCACCCCAAAGACCTTACCCACCTCTTCCAAGGTTCGGGCCCGGCCGTCTTCCAACCCGAACCGGAGCCGTAGGACTTTTTCCTCCCGGGAAGTCAGGGTATCCAGGACTTCTTCCAGTTGTTCCTTGAGCAGACGGAAGGAAGCGGCGTCCGCCGGGGCCGGCGCATCCTGGTCCTCAATAAAGTGCCCCAAGTGACTGTCTTCCTCTTCGCCAATGGGGGTCTCCAGCGAGACCGGTTCTTGGGCAATCTTAATGATCTCCCGCACCCGCTCCACACTCATCCCCATCTCCTCGGCGATCTCTTCAGCGGTCGGTTCCCGGCCGAGGGCCTGCAAGAGCTGCCGGGAGACCCGGATCAACTTGTTAATCGTCTCAACCATGTGGACCGGAATCCGGATCGTCCGGGCTTGATCTGCAATGGCCCGGGTAATGG
The DNA here is from genome assembly GCA_012735135.1 of Bacillota bacterium. Lineage (GTDB taxonomy): Bacteria > Bacillota > UBA4882 > UBA10575 > UBA10575 > Capillibacterium. The sequence goes on from JAAYHY010000161.1 coordinate 3,293, forward strand.
CCTGCCGGATCCACCAGGTGGCATAGGTGCTAAACTTAAAACCTTTATGATAGTCGAATTTCTCGACGGCTTTGATCAAACCAAGATTCCCTTCCTGAATCAAATCCAGGAAAAGCATCCCCCGGCCCACATACCTTTTGGCGATACTCACCACGAGCCTCAGGTTAGCCTCGGCCAACCGGCGTTTGGCGTTTTCATCCCCGTTCTTCGCCCGCTGAGCCAACTCCAATTCGTCTTCCGGCGATAAAAGCGGAACCCGGCCGATCTCTTTTAAGTACATCCGCACCGGATCATCCAAAGAAATGCCTTCCGGGAGGGAAAGATCAACTTCACTATCGGTTTCAGGATCTTGGCCGTCGACGGTTGGGGGTTCCTCGTCCTCCGTCACCAAATCCACACCCTTACTGGTCAATAGTTCGTAGATCCCGTCGATTTCCTCCGGAGCAAGGTCGATCTGTTCAAAGGTATCCATGATATCCTTATAGGTGACCACACCTTTCTTTTTGCCTAAAGCGAGGATCTCTTTGATCGCAGCCGCTTTCAGCGCCTCATGGTTATCCTGCCCATTGACCTGCTCCGCTGAGCCCGAATTAGCCTTTTTAACCTCTTTTTCTTTACTCACTTTTGCAATCATCCTTCCCAGAGAAAACCGGAAAAATAATTATAATTAGATATTAGGCAAAATCTATGTTAAACCGGAAAACGTGGGGAATTCTTCCCGCAGTTTCTTGTGGAGTTGATTCAACAAAGCCAGTTTCCCTTGGAGCTCCGGTGAGGGAGTGGTGGCTTTTGCCTCTTCCTCCAGCCCGGCGGCGACTTCTTGCTGTAACCGGTGAATCTCCGCGGTTAATTGGTATTGGCGCAGCCGCCGCAGGCAGCCCTCAAGATCAACCGGGAGCGGATTCATCTCGTTCTCGGTAAGCAGTTCCGTATATAACACGCGAGTTTCCGGAGGGAAGGCAGTAGCCGGTGGCGGCCATTCTCCGGAAACATCCCATTCAACGAACTGCTGGAACAACCTGGTATGAAGCGGAGCGGAGAATTTAATCTCTTTTAACGTTCTTTTTATTCGCGCAAAAAATTCTTTCTCCTGCAGACAGCCACGTAAAAGTTGTCTTTCTAGTTGGAAAAGGTTGTTTTCCGCCCTGGTGGCGTCCCCATGATGCTCATCAGCAATATCATTAGTATGCCGCTGGTTGTTTTTTATATCCAAACGTTGTTTATTTTTCCTTGAATTGTACAAGTATATTCGCCATTGGTCATAAATTGTCGCTTCGGAGACCCCAAGGGCGGCGGCTGTTTGCCGAAGATAGGTTTCCCGGACAATCCCGTTTTGGACCTGGTCCAGGATGGGAAAGATCCGCTGCGCCGCCCGGGCTTTCCCCGCCGGGGTCGTGAGATCCTCGTTTTCTAAAATATATGCCAACTTGAAGGTAAAAAGGTCTACACTTTCGCCCACATAACGGCGGAAGGCCGCCGCGCCTTCCCTTTTCAATAAAGAATCGGGATCCTCCCCGGCCGGGAGACGGACAACCCGCACCCCCACCCCGGCCTGGGCCAGGAGGTCCAGCCCCCGGATGGTCGCCGCCGCCCCGGCGGCATCGGCGTCGTAAGCGATAATCACCTGCTCACTATGGCGTTTTAAAAGCCTGACCTGGTCAACGGTTAAGGAGGTCCCCAAAGAGGCCACCACCTCTTCTACGCCCTGTTGGTGGGCTTGGATCACATCCATATAACCCTCGACTACGATGACCCGACCTTGACGGCGAATCCCCTCCCGGGCTTCCTTAAGCCCATAAAGGTAACGGCCTTTTTGGAAAAGGACGGTTTCAGGGGAATTCAGGTATTTAGGTTGTCCCTCCCCAAGGATCCGGCCCCCGAAGCCGATAATCTGGCCCCGGGGGTTGGTGATGGGAAAAAGGAGCCGGTCCCGGAACCGGTCATAGAAACCTTCCCCTCCGCCACAGACCAAACCGGCTTTTTCCGCCTCCTGAAGGGAGACCCCTTTTTTTCGGAAAAGTCCGACCAACGCTTTCCACTGGGGCGGGGCATACCCCAAAGAAAATTTTTCAGCCGTCGGGCGGGAGATCCCCCGGGCTTCCAGATAAGCGACGGCTTTTGCTCCGGTCTTTGTCTCCCAGAGAATCTTCCGGTAAAAAGCGGCGGCATAAGCGTTAATCCGGTAAAGACGTTCCCGCTCTTCCTTCACTTTCTGCTGATCGGGCGGGAGTTGGAATTCGGGCAGATTAATGTTGGCCCGTTCGGCCAGAAGACGGAGGGCCGGTCCGAAGGTAAGGTTCTCCTTCCGCATAATAAAGGTAAGAACATCACCCCCGGCGCCACAGCCAAAACAGTGAAAAAGCTGCTTCTCCCGGCTGACCGTAAAAGAAGGGGTCTTTTCGTTATGAAAAGGGCATAACCCAATAAAGTTTTTACCCTGCTGTTTCAGGTTAACATACTCGGCAATTACTGAAACAATCTCGTTATTCTCTTTTACCTCGTTAATGATCCTCTCTTCTGTTAACCGGTCCACATTCCTCACCTAATGGCTAATTCGTTCCGCCACTCCGATCTCCTCTTTTATATAATCCTCACTCAACTGTGATTACTTTCGTTACCACTTGCCCGGAGGCGCCAAGTTTGCCCAGGTCCTGCCCCCGGTAACTTATCCGCAACCCCCCCGCGTTCCCGATCCGGAGGGTCACATCCTCCGTTAAAATCCATTCCCGGCGTTCATCAGGGTAAAGGGTCCCTTCAAAGAGTAAAGCGCCGGAAGCCCGCCGGTAGATCCCCATCCAAACCACTTCATCCGCTTCCACCACCAGCACCGGCAAGGTAGCAGCCGGTGACTCCGTTTGTTTACTGGTTAACGGCGCCGGAGTGCCGGTGGCTGGCTCCGTCCGGCCGTCGGCTCCGCCTGGAAGGTCCCGCGTTTCCGGGGTGGTCTGTTCGCTCGCCGCCGGAGCGGTCCCTGTCTCCGACGCCGGCGCGGAAGGAGAAACCGTCACCGGACCGGCGGCCGGCTCCCGACCCTGTAAAATCCAGAAGATGATCGCCCCGGCCAGCAGCAAACCGACGATGCTGACTATATAGAAGGGGGTTTTTCCCTGGGTTGCCGGCCGCGCCCCTTTCTCCGGCGGGACCGGCTCCGGCCAGATCATTTCACTTTTCGCGTTTTGAGTTTCCCGGGTGTCAGGGGAAACTTGATCTTTCAAGGCGTAGTATTTCTGCAGGATCTCCTCGCCGTTCAAACCGACGGCGTTTGCAAAATTCACCAGAAAACCTTTGACATAAACTTCCCCCGGAAGCTGGTCGAAATCCCCCGCCTCCAAGGCGACCAAATGTTTATAACGGATCTTGGTCACCATCTGAACTTCATCAAGGGATAGTCCCTTTTCTTCACGAGCTGCTTTTAAAATCACGCCAATCTCCTTCATTGCTATCCCTCCTCAAGCAAAGCGCCAGCTAAATAAGTTTTTCTGGTCAAGAATTCGGCGAGCCGGCTTTTTTCCCTCCTGCAAAATTTAGTCAACTGTTTAGAAAATACAATTTATCGTTCCTGGGAATGAATTCACCCAGCCGGGACAGAATGGTGTTCTCCACTATTTAGAAACGCCTTTGATGCTTGTCGACTCACCCGGCTTTGATTTTTTACCACTCCGTTATACTGGCGGCAGCCGGTGTGAGCGACTACCTACAAATCTGCTTTTCTCAACTCTTCCAGTTGCCGCCGGGTAATCAATACGGTCCGTGGCTTACTCCCTTCATGGGGGCCGACAAACCCCTTCTCTTCCATCAGGTCTATGAGGCGGGCCGCCCGCGTGTAACCGATCCGGAAACGCCGCTGTAAGGAAGAGGCGGAAGCTTGTCCCTGGTCGATCACGACTTGCACCGCATCCCAAAACAACTCATCTTCGGTCGCCTCCGTTACCCCTGGACCCTGCTCCGGCTGGGGATTGCTAAAGGCCTCGACAAAATCGGGGGCGCCTTGGCTCCGCCAATGGTCGGTGACGGCTTTAATCTCTTCATCCAAGACCAAGGCCCCCTGCAACCGGACGGGCTTTAAGGCGCCCACCGGCGCAAAGAGCATATCGCCCCGGCCCAGCAGTTGTTCGGCGCCGGCCATGTCCAAAATCGTCCGGGAATCCACCTGTGAAGAAACGGCAAAGGCAATCCGGGAGGGGATATTGGCTTTAATTAAACCGGTGATCACATCAACCGACGGCCGCTGGGTCGCCACTACCAGATGGATCCCGGTGGCCCGGGCCATCTGGGCCAGCCGGCAGATGGCATCCTCGACCTCAACGGGAGCGACCATCATCAGATCGGCCAACTCGTCGATGACCACGACAATATAGGGCATAGGCAGCTCATCCGGTTTCAGCACCCGGTTATAACGGGCCAGATCCCGGACGCCTTTTTCCGCAAAAGCCTTGTACCGCGTCTCCATCTCGGCAACGACTGCTTTAAGGACCGCCGCCGCCTTTTTCGCCTCCGTCACCACTGGGGCCGCCAGATGGGGAATGCCTTCATAAACCGAAAGTTCCACCCGTTTGGGGTCGATCAGAATTAATTTAACCTCCACCGGCGAAGCGCGGTACAAAAGGGAGACCAGCAGGGCGTTAAGGCAAACGCTTTTCCCGGAGCCGGTTGCTCCCGCAATCAAGAGATGAGGCATTTTATCCAGATTGGTCACACTGGGTTCCCCGGTGATATCCACCCCCATCGCAATCCCAAGTTTGCCCGCGTTCCAAAAGGCCCGGGATTCCACCACTTCCCGGAGGGTGACCATCCGCGCTTCCTGGTTGGGGACCTCAATCCCCACCGCCGATTTGCCGGGGATCGGGGCCTCAATCCGCAAACCCCGGGCCGCCAGGGCTAAAGCCAAATCGTTGGCCAGATTCACAATCCGGCTCACTTTAACCCCCGGCGCCGGATGAATTTCGTACCGGGTAATCACCGGACCCTGGTGCACCTCCATCACCTGGGCTTGGACCCCGAAAGAGGCCAGGGTCGCCTCCAACTGGGCTGATTGGTCCGGGAGCTTCGGGTTGCGTTTCGGCCGGGGGGGAAGGTGTAAAAGATCCAGCGGTGGCAACTGATAAGGACCGAGCTTACGACCGCTTTGCGCTGCGACCGGCGCCAGAGTCTCCCGCGGGGGCTTTTCCTTACGGGGAAAAACTTCTTTTTTCCGGACCCGTGGCTCTGCCGGAGGCGCCGCCGGAAGGTCGGCCGTCATCCCTTCCGCCGTCGCCGACGCCTGTTCGTAATGGAGGTCGGCCACCATCTTTTTTTTCCGGAAAAAAAACCGGAACCAACTGCCCACTTTCCCTTTTAAGTCGATCAAAAACTGGATTAAAGGGCGGTCCAAGACCAGAATCACCGAGATCAGCAATAATAAGCATAAAACCACAATCGTTCCCAAGGAGGAGAAGATCCGGTCCAAACCGTAAAGGATGAGACTGGCAACCGCGCCTCCCCCCTCTTGATAGTCGAAGGGAAGGGGCTCGGCCGGCGCTCCGGAAGTCACTAGGTGGATCAGGAGGATCCCCCAGAGACAACCGGTGATTACCCCCACATAACGGTAGGTCAAAGAAAAATTACGGTGGTTCTTCAATAATTGCCAGCCTAAAGCGGCAAAGAGAACCGGTAAAAGGAAAGAGCCCTTCTTGCCGGTGACGGTATACAAAACCCGCCGGACGGCTTCACCAAAGCTCCCCGTCTCTTTCATCTGTAAAGAGAAGAAGAGCAGCACAGCCAGGCCTAAATAGATTACACCCAAAATCTCCGTCTTTAATTCCAGGCGCCGTTCACTTTGGGTCGGACGGGGTTCCGTACCCGCCGGTTTTGCCCCCCGCTTTCTCGCCATCTTAGATCAGCTCCTCCTTTCCCGCCAATGCCACTTCCGCAATATTGGCCGCATGATCGGCCACCCGTTCCAAATTGGCAATCATTTCCAAATAAACGATCCCGGAACCCGGCCAACACCGGCCCTGGTTTAACCGGTTGATGTGGTTCTGACGCATCTCTTCCTGGATTTTATCAATGACCATTTCCCGTTCCATGACTTGTTTGGCGATGATCGGGTCATCCTCCTCCAAAGCCGTCATCGCCTTTTTACAGATATCCATCACTTTATCGTAAAGAAGCCCCAACTCGTCCATGGCCAGCTGCGAAAAGGGCAGTTTTTCTTCCAATTTCGCCTGGGCAAACTCACCGACGTGCTCCGCATGGTCGGCGATGCGTTCCACATCGTTGATCACATGAATTAACCCGGCAAGGTACCGGGATTCGGAAACAGTAAGGATGTTGCGGGAAAGTAAATTGGTAAGATAAAGCGTAATCTTATTTCGCAGTTCATCCACTGTATCCTCCTTTTTTTCGATACATTCAATCGCCGAGGACTGCCCTTTAAAAAAGGCGACTTTGGCGAAGTATAACATATCGATGGCAATCTGGCCGGCCCGGACAATCTCCTTTGTCACCACACGCAAGGCCATCCCCGGAGTGGTAAAAAACCTTTCGTTCAGGTACTCCTGGTCGGCGCCCTCGTCCTCCTGAGGCCGCCATGACCCGGCGATCCGGGCAGTCAGAAAACGGGAAAGCGGCGCCGCTAAGGGAAGCCAGATCAATACCATTACTAAATTGGTGATCGTATGCGCCATTGCGATCTCCTTAATCAATAAAGGGGCGCCGGTCGGTTCCAAGCCGGCCGGAACGGAGAGGATCAACTCTTTGCCAACCCCGATCACCCGCCAAAGCTGAAGGGTGGCCCAATGCACCACCCGCGCAAAAGGTCCCAGCAAAACCAGTAAACATAAAGTGGTTGTCCCGGTAATTAACCAGTGGGCCCAGACCGCCCTTTTGGTCTGAATATTCCCGTTCACCGCGGCAATGGTCGCCGTCACCGAGAGGCCCAAGCCGGTTCCCAACAGATAAGGCAAGACCGCCGGCAAATGTAGGAAAGGACTCCCCTGTCCGCTCAAAGCCACTTGGCGGACGAGGGCTTGCAAGACTCCAACCGAAGCCACGTTATTCTGAACCAGAGCAGTCGTCAAAAAGCCCAGGAAATACCCAGCCAAGGGGAAGGCCGGGTTTTGGGTCAATGTCCTTTGCCAGAGTAAGTTAGCCACCAAGGGCTTCATGGCCGTTGTCAAAGTGTTTAAGCCAATAAAAACCAAACCAAAACCCAGGATGGTCCAGCCCAAATACTGGGTGTTCCGTTTCTTGCCAAAGGAATAGAGTAAAAAACCAACCCCAACCGCCAACAGCGCATAATTCCCCAAGGAAAAAGTGGTTAAGTGAATGAGTACGGTCGCCCCCAAATTAATCCCGAGCATTAAACAGATCCCCTGCTCCAGACGGATCAACCGCGAACTTAAAAGACCAAGCAGTAAAAGCGTGGCGGCGCCCGTCTCCTGGAGGATAAGCGTCATCAAAAAGCCGATCCCCATTACGATCAGTGGATTACTGGTCCGTTCCAAAAAGTGGTGGATTTTTCCCCCGGCGATATTTTGAAAACCTTGTCCCATCAGGGAAAAACCAAATATAAACAGACCAAGCCCTCCGGCTAAGCCGAATAATAAATCTTGCATCACGCTTGCCATTTGCCTCCCATTATGTCGGATCGTTTAACCTTTACTTCGTTTTCATGACTGGATTCTCCTCCCCTATAAATGTGCGGATCGTAAAGAAAAAACCTCTCTTTAAGAGGTTTTAAGCGGGCTTTAACTAAATAATTACATTACCCGGGGTCCACCGGGGAGCGAGGAAGTCTGCCGGATCGGTGCTGAGTAAACGGGTAATAATCTGTTCACCCCGGGGACTGACGGTTACCAACACTTTTTTCCCCTCAACCTCCAGTTCACGCCACTCACCCGGTTGGTCTTCCTCTTCTTCAGCCAGAACAACCTCCAAAGGGTAAATGGAATAGAAAAGCATCCTTCTTCACCTCGTTTACGCCCCGGATTCCTGTGCCCGGATTAATTCCCTCAGTTTCCGGAGGGATTGCTCGATCCCGCCGATCTCGTCAATCAACCCATAGGCGACCGCATCTTTTCCGACCAGCACGGAACCGACATCCCGCACCAGATCACCGGTTCTGAACATTAATTCCCGGAATTTTTCCTCCGTAATCCGCGAGTGGCTGGTGACAAATTTAATGACACGGTCCTGCATCTTCTCCAGGTATTCATAGGTTTGCGGCACCCCGATCACCATGCCGGTCAGGCGGATGGGATGAATCGTCATGGTGGCGGTCTCCGCAATAAACGAGTAATCGGCGGCCACAGCAATGGGCACCCCAATGGAATGGCCACCGCCCAGCACCAAGGAGACAGTGGGTTTGGAAAGGCTCTCCAGCATCTCGGCGATGGCCAGCCCGGCCTCGACATCGCCGCCGACGGTATTGAGAATGACCAATAAACCTTTAATCCTTTCGTTTTGCTCAATGGCCACCAACTGCGGAATGATATGCTCATACTTGGTGGTTTTATTTTTCGGCGGAAGGATCAGGTGCCCCTCTACTTGCCCAATGATGACCATCGTATGGATATCGGAGCCCGGGGCGGGCGCCGGTGCTACTTGGCCCAGTTGTTTCAGACTATGTAACATCAGCCGTTGCCGCCGGGGAGAATCAGGCTTGGCCGGTTCGGGTTCCCCCTCCGGATCTTCCTGCGGCGCCGGCGCTTCCTCCCCCCGGTACCGCTGGCGGAAGAAGGACCATTCCTGGGACCATCCTGCTTTAATCTTATATTTCAAAATATCCCCCCTGTAATCTCCGGTGGTTGTCGAGAATATTATTTACCTTACCCCCGGAAATCATACTGATTTTTCCTGTTCCGTCCCTTGGCCCAAGTCAGGGACATCAACCGGGCCCCTTGCATAAGATGAAAAAGCAGTTTCCGCTAATTCCGAGGAAAGCAGGGTGGACTTTGAAAGCACTTCTCCTGTGCGGAGGTGAAGGCACACGGCTCCGTCCCTTCACCTATACGCAACCCAAAGCCCTTCTGCCCCTGGGCCACCAACCAATTTTGTTCCATATCCTGGATACACTGGCCGGCGCCGGCCTCCGCGAAGCGGCGATCATCATCGGGCCCAACGGTGAGCCCATTGTCACTTTACTTAGGCAAACCAACCGGTGGGATTTTCGCTTTACCTTCATTCCCCAACCGCAACCTCTAGGTCTCGCCCACACAGTGCTCATCGCCAGGGAGGTGTTGGGCGACGAGCCGTTCCTCATGTACTTGGGCGACAATCTCCTGGAGGAACCCCTCCGCCCTCTGCTCGACCGTTTTACCCAAGAAAAACCCGATGCCCTCCTGCTCTTACGGCCGGTGAAAAACCCGCGTCATTTTGGCGTCGCCCGGATTGACGGTTCCCGGGTCATCCGGGTCGAAGAAAAACCGGCGCAGCCCACGAGTAACCTGGCCCTCGCCGGGATCTACCTTTTTTCCCCCGCCATCCACCAAGCCGTCCGGGCGATCAAACCGTCCCGCCGCGGCGAACTGGAGATCACCGATGCCATTCAGTGGTTGATCGAAAGCCGGAAAACCGTCACATACCATTTGATCACCGGCTGGTGGAAAGACACGGGCACGGTCGACGATCTCTTGACGGCCAACCAATATGTGCTGAAAAAAATGGCCTCCGCCGTCCACGGAGAGGTAAAAAAGACCCAAGTCAACGGGGTCTTGGCGGTAAAAAAGGGGGCCCTTTTAAAAAACTGCCTCGTCAAAGGGCCGGTCAGTATCGGCGCCGGGTGCCGGATCAGCGGTTCGGTGCTGGGCCCGTACCTCTCCGTCGGCGACGGCGTCGAGATCACGAACTGTTGTTTAAGCCGTTCACTGGTTTTCCCCAACGCTCAGTTGAAAGGGGTGACCCTGACCGACAGTATTCTCGGGGAAAGGGTCCGGGTCAGCGGCGCCGGACGGAAAGAAAAAGCCTATTCCCTCCTGATCGGCGCCGACGGGATCCTCAACCTGTAGTCCCTTTAGCGCGGCGTTACGTTCAGCCGGCGCAGAACCGGTCCCTTGGGCTTGACCCAAACCAGGAAGGAGGAAGCGATGAACGAGACGGTTGACCTGATCGTTGTTAACTACAACACCAAAACCCTCTTGGCCGATTGTTTAGCCAGTCTCCGCCTGCATAGCGGAGAGCCGGGCACCTACCGCCTCTGGGTGGTGGATAACGCCAGCACCGACGGGAGCATCCCTTACTTACGCAGTCTCCCTTGGGTGACCGCCCTTTACAACCGGGAGAACCGGGGCTACGCCGCCGCTTGTAACCAGGGGATCAAAGCCGGCCGGGCCCCCTTCATCTTTCTCCTGAACAGTGATACACGCGTGACCGCCGGTTGGCTTCCGCCGCTCATCCAAGCCTTACAAGACCCCGAGGTGGCTGTGGCCGGGCCCCGCCTGGTGACCCCCGACGGTTTTCTGGTGGGCGCCGGGGTCGTTGGCGATGAAGCAAATCCAAATATGCGCGGCTGGGGCGAGCCCGATGATCCGGCCCGCTTTGCCGAACCAACGGCTTGTCTCAGCATCTGCGGCGCCTGTATGGGGCTAAAACGGGATCTCCTTCCGGAACTCGGCTATTTTGACGAGAATTTCTTCCATTATTTTGAGGAGACCGACTATTGTTACCGGGCCCGCCGTCATGGGTACAAAGTCCTTTATGTCCCCACGAGCCGCGTCATTCATCTGGTCAACGGCAGTTGCCGCAATCGCCGGCGGCTACAGGCTTTTTTCCGGCAAAGCAAAGCCTATTTCGACCGTAAATGGCGGACCGGAGGCGAGACCAATGCCTTACCTTAAAAAACGGTCGGTGCTGGCGATGATGACGGTCCGGAACGAAGCGGGCCGTTACTTAAGGCCGGTCCTCGACCGGCTCGGGGCCTACGTCGATGGGATTGTGGTGCTGGACGACGCTTCCACCGACCATACACCCGAGCTCTGCCGGGCCCATCCGCGGGTCATCCGCTTCGAACGCCTGGCCACCTCGTTGTTTACGCAAGATGAAGCTAGTCTCCGGCAAAGATTATGGGAGCTGACGGTGGAACTAAACCCCACGTGGATCTTGGCTTTAGACGCCGATGAACTCTTGGAGGCCAAAATTACCCGGGTTTTGCCGGCGCTCTGCGCCCAAACCCGTTATGAACTGGTCTCGTTCCCCGTTTATCACTTCTGGGGGGACTTCCGCCATTACCGGGTCGACGGCTGGTGGCATCCGGCCCGGGCCCGCACCGCCTGTCTCCACCGGTACCAAAAAAGCCGGCGTTACCATTGGGCGCCCCGCCCCCTCCATTGCGGCCGTTTTCCGCAAGAAGCCTACCTCACCCCCCGGCTGGATAGTCCCATCCGCCTGTTGCATCTGGGGTATGCGGCCTCTAGGGAGCACCAGGCTAAATACCAACGTTACCTTGAACTTGACCCCCAGGGCCGGTTCTGTCCCCTTCGGCACTACCGGTCCATTCTCGATCCCCGTCCGGCCTTAAAACGCTGGACCGGGGAGGATGTGGAGGCCTTATTATGGAGTTAAGCATTATTATTGTGAATTATAATACCCGTCCCTTTTTGGAAAAATGCTTGGCCGCGCTCACGGCCAATACCGTAATCCCCCATGAGATAATCATCGTGGACAATCATTCTCACGATGATTCCCGTCCCTGGCTTGAGACCCTGCGCCATCCCCGCCTCCGGGTGATCCTCAACCGGGAAAACCGGGGCTACGCCGCCGCTTGTAATCAAGGGTTAGCCTTGGCCGCCGGCCGCTTTCTGGTGACTATGAACCCCGATGTCATCGTGCCTCCCCGCTGGGATACCCGGCTTGCCTACCACCTGGAACGGCATCCTGCCGCCCTGATGATCGGCCCGAAAAGTTTGGGGATCGGTGGTAAACAATGGGCCGGCCCCTTGAATTTCTCCCGCCGGCTGGCCGCCGCCGACCGGAAATTTGCCGCCCTTTACGCCCGGCAATCGATCCCCGCCAAATTTCTCATCGGTTGCCTGGTCTTCTTTGACCGGCGTTTACCAAAAATCATCGGCCCCTTTGACGAGAACCTCCCCTTAGGGGCCGATGACTTTGACCTGGCGCTCCGGATCCGCGAAAAAGGATACCAGCTGCGGATCGCCCAGGACGTCTTGATTAAGCATACGGTCCATGCCTCTTTTCACCGGAGTGATCCGGCGGACAATGAGCAACTGGCCACCGCCAGTTGGCAATATTTCCGTCGTAAATGGGATTCCTACCTTAGGCAATATGGGTGGGAAAGGTTGTTTGAGGATGCGGCGGCGGTTTTTCCGGGGGAACCATCCTTTGCGCCCGGCTTCATCGACGGCTGAGCGCGTCCGGTTTCATAAATGACCAAACCCCCTCTTTATGCAGGTAATCATCGATGAAGGTAAAAGCCACCGGCTTACTAAGGCTCACCCTTCCCCAATAAGTTCGGGGTAATTTCGCAAGCTCCATAAAGATCTGTTGTAAACGGTGCTGATAGGTGTGTTCCCGGTAGGCTCTGCGGTGGGCGGCGGCGCCGATCTGGCGGCGCAAGTGAGGTTTTGCCAGGTAGTATTTGATTTTAGCCGCCAGATCATCGGGATCTTTAAACAAGACTATTTCTCGGTCGGGGGTAAAGCATTTTAATAGGTCCGGCCGGGTCGTATCGACGATCTGAAAGGCCCCGCAGCCGGCCAAGGCAAAGGTCCGGTCGTTGGGGCTGGTCGCCCCCACGCCCCGGCTGTTTCCCGAGGGCGGATTAACCGGATCGCGGTGGATATTCAAGTTGATTTTGGCCCCGTTAAAGTACTTTTGTACCTCATGGAAATCATTAACCACCGGCTGGACAAATTTTTCTAAATCCGGATGGAGTTTGCCCCACCGGTCCCAAACCCCGATCAATTTAAGGTTCAACTTTTTCAAGAAGGGCGCCAGCGCATTCAGGACTCTTAACCGGTTGGGGAAGCCCATCCCCACAAAACAAAGGTCACTCCGGTATTTTTCCGGAACCGTCAGGGGGCGGTGCACATCGGGGTTACAGCACCAAGGCAGATAATGGACATGGGGGTGGTGATACTGGGCCACCGCTTGCCGTTCGTTGGTGAAGACCAGATCAAAGGCCTCCACCATCGGCCCCCGGTGGTAATCAATCTCATAAGGATCCTCGACCAACCACAAGACCGTTTTCGTGCCCAAAGAACGGGCATAGCGGACCTGCTCCAGCGGGGTCCGGTTCCCATGCACGACCAATAAAACTTCAGGGCGGAATTCTTTGATCAACCCGGAAGAAAGCTGCCGCGGGTTAACCTGCCTTACTCTATGCTGAAGTTTTTTCAAAGTCATAAAAATATCATAGGCATAACGGTAGTGGAAACCCATTGCTCCGGAATCAACAAACAGCACCCTCATCTTCTTTCCTCCTAAGTAGTCGTGCAATTCCTAAACAAGTTTGGCGTTCGGAATATTATATGAGATCAAGCTGGCTCCAGGTACAACTTGCTCGGCTTAAAAGGCTCTTCTACCAGAAAACAGCCCCACCGTCCCAACAACTTGACAATTGACGACCATGCGTCGCGCCGGGCCTGCCGCATTAGTCCAGGGTTATGGACAACTTATGGACAACCAAAAGTGCCTTGACCATAGGTACCAGTAAGATAATCCGGCCGTAGACTAAAACAAAGAGACCGGAAAGGATGAGTAAGGTGCGATTCTCGATTATCATCAATTGTTATAACACTTTGCCTTTGATTAAAAAGTGCTTGGAAGCGGCGTTGACCAGTACGGACCGGAACAGTGAAATCATTCTCGTCAATAACCATCCACCCTATGAAGACGCATTAACCTTTTTACGGGAGTTTAAACACCCCAGAGTCCGCCTCCTGGACCCGGGGCGGAATATCGGTTGTATGCCCGGATTCCAATACGGCGCCGAACACGCCCAGGGCGAATATATCGTCAAATTGGACGATGATGTGCTGGTCCCCAGAAAAAACTGGACCGCCGCAATGTACCAGGCCTTACAGGATTATCCCGATCTTGCTTACATCGCCTTGCTTCCCGCTCTCCTCAGACCAACCGGCCGCCCCCAGGTGAGGGGAAACGGTTATAAGTTGGAGTTCCGGCGCAGCACCATCCTTTTCTGGTGCATGATGATAAAGAGAGATTTATGGAAAAATCATTTCTTCCTAACCGATCTGCCCCTTTACGGCGTGGGCGAACGGGATTACGAGCGTAAGGCGAACGAACTCGGTCTAAGAAAAGCCTACTTGACCTCCCATGTTTGTACCAGTTTAGGCCGGACGGAAGAAGCGGACCCTCTCTACGGCGCCTGGAAACTGTTTTATGTGAAAAGGAAAGACCAGAGAAGTGATTTTATGACTTGGAAAAAAAGTTTTCAACTGGGGCCGGCGGAGATTGAGATCATGAAGCGTTTCGGCTACCCCGATCAGCAAATTGAAGAGGTCCGGGCCCTGCTGGCTGCCGAGCAAAAGGCGCCGACGCCCCCGGTGGCGCCGGAAGGAGAGGACTAATGTCCCTGCACAATTTCACCGACGAAAAACTCCTCTCCGAACTGGAAGTGCTCCGGCGCATCCATAAGGCCCTCCGCCACAAAAAACCCTTTTCCCTGGTGCGCATCGGTGACGGGGAAAATATCGTCCTTGCCCAGGGTAAATTTCTGACCAACCAAGAGATTAGACAATCCTATTGGGTGCAGCAGGGGCTCCGGACGGGAGGAAAGGGGGTCGAACTGCCCAACCTTACCCTCCGCAACCGGATGCTGAACGGAATTAAAGAGGCCGACATTGTCGGCATCTGCCGGCGGCATAATGATGAAGTGGCCGCTCCGCCCCGGTTTAAGCGGGTATTGACCAACAAGATCTTTGATTATTACCGCCTGCGACCACCCGCCCTCTGTTATGTTTTCTGTAACCGGAAAATGGTCGCTTACCGTTATTTCTGGAAGATCCTCCACCGGTACCGGACTTTACTGATCTCGAAATGGGCCGACCAGTATGCCCGGCGGATTAAAGCCAAATATACCTCCTTACCGCCGCAGATTGCCGGCACAATCGATTTTCAGCATTACGACCAAATTCCAACCGTCCTGAAAATGGTGGGTAAATTCGATTTCGATCTGGCCTTAATCTCCGCCGGGGTGAACGCGGTGATCCTTGCCCCCGCCATTGCTAAACGTTACCGCAAAGTGGCGATTGACTTCGGAAAAACAATGATGTACACAGTTCGTCCCAACTACCGGATCCGGCCGTGGACGCCGCCGGAGTCCGCCTCCCCGCAGTGACGGGTGGAAAAAGGTGAGCATTATGGATAAAAACCAGGTCGACCTGGTCATGGTCACTTATAACAGCCGTCTTGTCCTCCCCGCTTTCTTCAAATCCCTGCGGAAACAGACCAAAACCCCCTTTCAGTTACTGGTCATCGACAACAACAGCACTGACGGAACCAAAGCCTATTTACAATCATTAGTCAACAAACCGTTCTTCCGGGATAAAATGAGGCTGGTCTTTAATCAAACCAATACCGGTTTGGCCAAAGCTTGGAACCAGGCGGTCAAATTAACCTCCGGCCGGTTTCTCCTCTTCCTCAACCCCGATCTGGTCTTGACCAAAGACTGGCTCGGCAAACTTACAAACAGCGCCACCCGGCGCCAAAAGGCGATGGTCGTCGGGGCAAAGATCCTTAACCCCGACGGCACCATCTACCATGCGGGGGCCACCGGCAAGATCCGAGGGCGAGGAAAAAAGAACCGGCCCGGCCTTTTTGACCAGGAGGCAAAAGTCCGCTGGGTGCAAGGCAGCTGTTTTCTGGTCAAACGGGAGATTTTCCGGAAGATCGGCGGGTTTGATGAACAGTTTTTTGTCTATGGGGAAGAAGTAGACTTTTGCCGTCGCGTACGTCAAGCCGGTTACGATGTTCTCTACACCCCGGTGCCCATTTACCACTACCGGAAAGGATCGGCTATTCCAAAGGCCAAGCGGTTACAGCTTAGACGACGTAGCGCCCGCTTGCTCAAGGAAAAATGGGAGAAAAAATCTCCCCCCGCTGGAATTGTTTTTATGGCCCATCCCCTTTATCCAGGCAAAAAAATAGAATGAACTATCAAAAAGGACTACGCTGAAAAAGACGATTCCAGCGGAGGAGATTAGGATGAAAGTAACAGTTATCGGTTGCGGATATGTCGGTCTGGTTACCGCGGTCGGACTGGCCGAAACCGGCCATTGGGTAACCGGGGTGGACCGCGACCGGGTAAAGATAAGTAAACTACGCCGCCATGAAGTTCCCTTTTATGAAAATGGTCTGGAGCCTCTTATCCACCGTCATCTGAAAAGCGGCCGCCTCTCCTTCACCACCAACCCCGGGATCGGGATGGCTTCCGCTCAAGTCATCTTTATCGCCGTCGGGACCCCGCCCGCCGCCGACGGTTCCGTCGATCTAAGCCAGGTTAAAGCGGTCGCCGCGGAAATAGGGCAAGAGCTTCGCGGCTATACGGTAATCGTGATTAAATCAACCGTCCCGGTGGGCACTACCCGGGAGCTCCAAACAATCATCAGCCGTCACACCCGCCGGCCGGTCCCCTTTGATGTCGTCAGCAACCCGGAATTTCTCCGGGAAGGGAACGCCCTCTATGATTTTATGAACCCCGACCGGATTGTCATTGGCGCCGAAACACCAAAAGCCCTTCGGATCATGGAAGAACTCTACCGGCCGTTTCTGGAAAAAAAGGTGCCTCTGGTCCGGACCAATCCGGAAACGGCAGAGCTGATCAAATATGCCGCCAATGCCTTTCTCGCCACAAAGATCTCTTTCATCAACGAGATGGCAGAGCTCTGTGAAGCAGTCGGCGCCGATCTCCCCACGGTCGCCCAAGGGATGGGGCTTGACCACCGGATCGGTCCCGAATTTCTAGCCGCCGGTCCCGGGTATGGCGGTTCCTGTTTTCCCAAAGACACTAAAGCCTTAATTCAGATCGCCCGGGCCCACGGGAAAGAAGTCGCCATCGTGGAAGCCACCGATCGGGTCAACCGGCGGATCAAAAAACGGATGTTGGAAAAGATTATCCGGACAATCGGCCCACCGGCCGGGAAGACCATTACCCTGCTCGGTCTGGCTTTCAAAGCCAACACCGATGATCTCAGGGAGTCACCCGCTCTCCCCCTCATTGAGGGTTTACTGGCGGCCGGTGTCCGGCTCCGGGTCCACGACCCCAAGGCCTTAACCGCCGCCAAAGCGATCTTCGGGAGTAAACTCAAGTACTATGAAGATGAATACGCCGCGGCCGAGGGGGCCGAAGCCTTAGTGCTCGTCACCGAGTGGGAGCAATACCGCAAACTGGATTTTTCTTTATTAAAAACCAAAATGTCCCAGGCCATCGTCATCGATCTGCGGAACCTCTTTTCTCCGGAAAAAGTCCGGGCCCATGGGTTCGTGTATGAAGGGATCGGCCGGGGAATACAAAGGACGGGAGAGAAGAATGGGCAATTATCTACTTTATAGCGAGGACCTTGCCGGCGTCGTCGCTTTGAACCTGTTATCCGAGAAGAAACACCAGGTTGTAGGGGTGATCGACTGCTCCGGGCGTTTGACGGAACTGGCCTTCCAGAAAGGATTTTCCATCTGTAAGAATATGGAACTCATCCCCGAAAAGGCCTTGGACCAAATCGACGGGATCATGATCGGGGTGGCCACCGAACCACTGGCGACCCAACTTAAAAAGGAATTAGCCGCCAAATTTCCGCAGAAAAAGATCAGTACGCTCCTGGACCCGGAATATCTCCCCGGTTATCTGGCCCTCCGGGAGGCCTCCCTCCATCAATTAATGGCCGTTGAACCCCAGGTGGTACCGGTTCAGTACGGTAAAGGCAATATCTTTATCTTGGCTGACAGCAAGTCCGAACTCAGCCGGGCCAGACACGTCCAGGAAAAGAAGGTTCTTGCCTTTGTCCAAAGATTAATCAAACCCAAAACAGTCATCTACGACATCGGCGCCAATATCGGGATCTACAGCCTAATCCTGGGGCGGGAGTAACCTGAGGCGCAAATCCATGCCTTTGAGCCCGAGACCATTAATTTCTGGAAATTACTCCGTAATATTGAACTGAATAAATTGACCAACGTCACCCCCCATCTGATTGCCGCCGGCGCCAAACGGGAAACCCGCTTCCTCTCCCTCCAGGGCCAAAGCGCCGGCCAAGGTCTGCACTCGCTTCAGTATACAGTGACCAACCTGACCACCCCGGTCAGTGTCTGGGATATTGATTCCTATATTAATGTGAATAAGATCCCCCCGCCCCATCTGGTCAAAATCGATGTGGAAGGCTATGAATTGCAAGTCTTAAAAGGGATGAAGCGGTTGCTGGCGAAAAAAAAGACCCGCTTCATCATTGAAGTTCATGAAGCCTTGATGGACAAAGGAGAATTGGAAGATTTTCTCCGGAAAAAGGGTTATGAGTTTAAAGAGATTGTCCGTTTACCTATTAACAGGAGCTTCCTTTTTGCGCAGCCGGCCAAGGATAAGCCAAAGGTAGAAAAAAAAGGGGCCAATAAGGGGCTAGCAAAGAAGAAATAATTTAGGCTGAATGAGTTTATCCTTTGGCTGGTGTTGAACAGTAAGTAGGAACAAAAAAAGCGCGCAAAACCTTATCCAACAAGGATTTACCCCTATTGGACCTTGAAAACCAGTTGTTACTATGTCTCGGTAGACGGCTTCAAAGCATAAATA